>NZ_JBFBBK010000018.1:0-176523 GCF_040682635.1 Streptomyces sp. NPDC051133 | reverse complement strand
TCACCCGCGTACTGGGCGTACTCGGGTGGTCCGACAACGCGGCGAGGTGCCGTGCCGGGCGTCGCGGACCCGGGCTGATCCAAACGAAGCCCCCTGGCCACCGACGCGGGCGGCCACCGCCGCGCCGATCCGGGCGGGGTCGGCCGCGTCGGCCGCCCAGGCCACGTAGCCGTCGGGGCGCACCAGCACGGACGTCCGGCGGTCGCTCGCCCAGCGTGCCACCACCAGCCGGTCCGCGCGGCCGGGCCCCGCCTCGTACGGCTGCGGGGTGATCAGCACGAACCGGCCGCCGCGCAGGGCCTCGTAGAGACGGCCGCCGCCGGCCAGGGCCACGTCGGGCACGCGGGCGCCGGTGAGACGGTGGGCGCCCCGCGGCGCGGGGTAGCGGTAGCCGATGCCGGTGACCTGGGCGGCGACCGCGCGGCGGGCGGGGCCGACCGCGCCGAGGAAGCGGGTGAGCGCGGCCCGCGCCGCCAGCGTCCAGGGGCGCTTGGCCATGGCGAGGCGCACGATCCCGCCGCTGCTGCGCAGCACCGCCCGGCCGACCGGGTGCCGCTCGGCCTGGTAACTGTCCAGCAGTCCGGGGTCCGCGTGCCCGGCGACGACCGCGGCCAGCTTCCAGCTCAGGTTGGCCGCGTCCTGCAGCCCGGTGTTCATGCCCTGGCCGCCGGCCGGGGTGTGGACGTGCGCCGCGTCCCCGGCGAGGAAGACCCGGCCGGCCCGGTAGGCGGGCGCCTGCCGTTCGTCGCTGTGGAAGCGGGACATCCAGCGGGCGTCGTGCATCCCGAAGTCCCGGCCCAGCGCCAGCCGGGTGATCTCCTTGACCTCCGCCAGCTCCAGCGGCTCGCTGTCGGGCACGTCACGGCCCCGGTGCCAGCCGATCACGCGGTGGTAGCCGTCGCCGAAGGGTGCGAGGAAGGCGAAGGCGTCACCGACGGCGTTGACGGTGAGCAGGGCCGGGGGCTGCTCGGCGAGCCGGACGTCGGCGAGCACGACGGACCGGATCACCGACCGGCCCGGGAAGGGCAGCCCGATCGCCTCCCGTACGGCGCTGCGCATGCCGTCGGTGCCGACGACGTAGGCGGCCCGCAGGGTCCCCGTCTCCCCTTCGGGCCCGCGGACCTCGACCGTCACCCCGTCCGCGTCCTGCGTCAGGCCGGTCAGCTCGGTCTCGTGGCGGAATTCGGCGCCCGCGTCCAGCGCACGCTTCTCCAGCACCTTCTCGACCTCGTACTGCGGGAGGACCAGGAGGTGGTTGAAGCGGGAGGGCAGGGCGGCGAGGTCGACGGTGAGCCGGCCGAAGAGGCCGAGGCGGTCCAGGGGGCGGCCCACGGATTCGAGGGCGTCGGCGAGGCCGCGGGCGTCGAGCTGTTCGAGGGTGCGGGCGTGCAGGACGAAGGCGCGGGAGAGGTTGCTGATCCCGTGCGGGCGCTTCTCGACGACGGTGACCGGGACGCCGGCGGCGGCGAGGTCGCCGGCGAGGAGGAGGCCGGTGGGGCCGGAGCCGACGATGACGATGTTTCCCGTGGTGGCGTTCATGGGGGGGGCCTCCTGGGGGTGCCGTGCCAACAGGTGTTGGTCAACGCTTGTTGGCAAGCCTAGGACCGGCGCGCCCCTTCGGTCAACGCTTGTTGGCCTACAGATGTTGACCTACGCTCGTTGACATGACTGCCGATCACCCCACCAGCCCGCCCCGCCGCTCCAGCCCGCCCCGCCGCTCCGACGCCACCCGCACCGCCATCCTCACCGCCGCGCGCGACCGCTTCGCCGCCGACGGCTACGAGCGGGCCACCATCCGGGCCATCGCCAAGGACGCACGGATCGACCCGTCGATGGTGATGCGGTACTTCGGCAGCAAGGAGGGGCTGTTCGCGGCGGCCGTCGCGCTCGATCTGCGGCTGCCCGATCTGGCGCGGGTGGAGCGGGAGGAGATCGGGCGGGCGCTCGTGGGCCACTTCCTCGACCTGTGGGAGGAGAACGAGGAGCTGCGGGCCGTGCTGCGGGTCGGCGTCACCAACCAGGCCGGGGCCGAGCGGATGCAGGGCATCTTCCGGGAGCAGCTGCTGCCGGTGGCCCGTCAGGTGTGTCCCGACCCCGAGCAGGTGCCGGCGCGGGCCGCGCTGTGTGCCGCGCAGGTGCTCGGCATGGCCCTGACCCGTTACGTGCTGCGGCTGCCGGCGGCGGCGGAACTCTCCCGCGAGGAGCTGGTGGCGTGGCTCGGGCCGACCGTGCAGCGGTACCTGACCGCGCCGCATCCGTAAGAGGGCGGGGAAGAGCGAAACGCCGAGGGCGCCGGCCTCACCCGGGTACGGCGTGCGCGCGTACCGACGGGAGGAGGGGCGCCCTCGGCGGGAGAGCCGGCAGTCCGGTCAGGCCTTGGCCTCGGACTTGACGTTGATGTTGGACGAGGTGGTGTCCTTCTTCTTGTGGGACTTGTCCAGTGCCATCACCAGACCGGCGATCACCACGAACAGCGCCACCGGGAGCAGCACGTACAGGCCCAGCGTCTGGACGACGCTCAGGCCCGGGCCGGGGTCGTCGCCGTCGTCGCGGGTCAGCGCGAGCGCGGGGGACGACATGAGCAGCATCATCAGCGTCGTACCGGCGGCCAGGGCGCCGGCGCGCAGGGCGTTCTTCTTGTCCACGCCTTCAAGTTAGCGAATCACCCGGAAGGCCGCGCGTCCGGGGTCCCGTAGCGAGGTCTCGCGGGCCGCCGCCGAAGACGCTCAGGGTGCCCGGCCCTCCCTGAGCACCTCCAGCAGTCCCCTGAGCCGCGGTGACGCCACCAGCTCCTCCAGCGGCACCGGGCGTCCCTCGCGGTCGGCGATCGGCAGCCGCCAGTTCGGGTACTGGTCCCACGTCCCGGGCAGGTTCTGCGGGCGGCGGTCGCCCACTCCGTCCGGCAGCCAGACGCCGACGAGGCGGGCCGGGGTGCGCAGCAGGAAGCGGTGGACGGCGCGGATCTCCTCCTCCTCGTCGGAGCCGGGCGGCCCGGCGGCCGTGAGGTCCAGCAGACCGAGACTGCCCAGCAGGGCGAGCCACTCGGCGGCGTCGGCGGTGGCCTCGGCGCGTTCCTCGGCGGCCGGGCGGGTGAGCAGGCCGAGGCGGTCGCGCAGGTCCACGTGCTCGCCGGTGAGCCGGGCGGCGGTGGGCGGCAGGTCGTGGGTGGTGGCCGTGGCCAGACAGTCGGCGCGCCAGCGTTCGGGGGGCAGCGGGTGGCCGTCGCCCTCCCAGTCCCGTTCGAACCACAGCACCGAGGTGCCGAGCAGCCCGCGCCGCTGCAGGGTCTCGCGGACACCGGGTTCGACGGTGCCCAGGTCCTCCCCGATGACGACGGCCCCGGCCCGGGTGGCCTCCAGGGCGAGGAGGGCGAGCATGGCGTCGGCGTCGTAGCGGACGTAGGTGCCCTCGGCGGGCGGGCTGCCCTGGGGCACCCACCAGAGCCGGAACAGGCCCATGACGTGGTCGATGCGCAGGGCGCCGGCGTAGCGGAAGAGGGCGCGCAGCAGGTCGCGGTAGGGGGCGTAGCCGCAGGCGGCGAGCCGGTCGGGGCGCCAGGGCGGCAGACCCCAGTCCTGGCCGCGGGCGTTGAAGGCGTCCGGCGGGGCGCCGATCGAGGTGCCGTCGGCGAAGACGTCCTGCTGGGCCCAGGCGTCCGCGCCGCCCGGGTGCACGCCGACGGCGAGGTCGTGCACGATCCCCACGGACATGCCGGCCTCGCGGGCGGCGCGCTGGGCGGCGCGCAGCTGGCCGTCGGTGAGCCAGGCGAGGCGGGTGTGGAAGGCGACGCGGTCGGCGAGGCCGGTGCGGGCGCGGGCGGTCTCGGCCGAGCGGGGGTCGCGCAGGCCGCCGGGCCAGCCGTGCCAGTCGGAGCCGTGGACCTCGGCGAGGGCGTACCAGGTGGCGTGGTCGTCGAGGGCCTGGCCGTGGGCGGCGCGGAAGGCGTCGTAGGCGGCCTGGCGGCCCGGTGGGAGGGGAACGCGAAGGACGGTCTCCAGGGCCTCCCGCTTCAGTTCCCACACCGCGTCCCGGTCGATGAGGGCGCCCTTGTCCAGGACGGTGGCCCGCAGCCGGTCGGCCCGCTCCAGCAGGGTGCGCAGGCGGCCCTGGTCCTCGGCGTAGGCGAACTCGGGGACGTCCTCGATCCGCAGGTGCACGGGGTCGGGGAAGCGGCGGGAGGAGGGGCGGTACGGGGACGGGTCGGTGGGGGCGCCGGGTACGGCCGCGTGCAGCGGGTTGACCTGGACGAACCCGGCGCCCGCCGCGCGTCCGGCCCAGCCGGCCAGCTCGGCGAGGTCGCCGAGGTCGCCCATGCCCCAGGAGCGGCGGGAGAGCAGCGAGTACAGCTGGACGAGGAGGCCGTAGGAGCGGCCGGGCGGGTCGGGCAGCCGGTCGGGGGCGACGACGAGGTGGGCGGTCGCCGTGCGGCCGTCGGGCGCGAGCGCGGTCAGCAGGTGCACGCCGAGCGGCAGGCCGGCGGCGGTGTCGCGCTCCTCGCCGTCCTCCGTGCGCACCCGCAGCCGGGTGCCGGCGGGCAGGGCGGCGAGGGCGGCGGGCGGCTCCGCACCGGCCCAGTGGACCAGGGTCGGCGGCAGCAGGCGTTCCCGCAGCTCGCGCTCCCGGTCGGCGAGCGCGGCGCGGACCGCGTCCGGGCCGTCCGCGTCGACGCCGAGGGCGGCCAGGGCGGCGACCACGGCGGAGGCGGGGACCGGGACGGTGCGGTCGGGGGCGGGGCTGTAGGAGGTGGCGACTCCGTGCAGCCCGGCGAGCCGGGCCAGGTCCGCCGCGTGCGGTCCGGCGTTCTCGTCGGGGGCTGCCGCCATCTACAGCCCCGCGCCGAAGGAGTCCGGGAAGGGGTCGGACTCGCTGGTCAGCGGGGTGACGTCGGCGAGTGGGGGTTCGCTGGTCAGGGGCTCGGCGTCGGGCAGCGGCGGTTCGCTGGTCAGCGGGGTCTGCACGCAGGCGCTCTCCGCGCTGAAGACGCAGAGCCCCGGCTCCACGAGATGGGCGGACAGGTCCGCCCCGGGTTTGGACTGGGCGGGGATCGAGAGGCGGGCCGATGCGGGCACGGCGGTCTCCTTGTGGGTGCGTCGTCGGATACGGCTTCTGTCGGGTCAGGGCAGGCCTACCCAGTGAGGGCGTCGGCACGCGTGACGGTCTGCGGAGCACCTGAGCGTGTCCGCGTGATCCGCCGCCGGCCCGGTGATCGATAGAGGGGGTGTGAGACTGTTCCGCCCCGTGGGGGGCCAACGGGAGAACGACGGCGGGGCCAGCGGGGATGCGGCGCTGTTGCGGGCCGTAGCCGCGGGGGACGCGGAGGCCATGGCGGCCCTGTACGACCGGCACGCGGGGTGGCTGCACGCCCGGCTGACCCGGCGCTGCGCCGATCCGGAGCAGGTCCGTGAAGTGGTGCAGGACACGTTCGTCACGGTGTGGCGGTCGGCGGCCGGGCACCGCGGGGAGGAGGCGGGCGGCTGGCTGTGGACGATCGCCGCGCGCCGGCTGGTCGACGCGCGGCGGGCACAGGAGCGGGCCGCGCGGGTGACGGCGGCCCCGCTTCAGACGCCGGACGGCTCCCCGGAGCCCGCCGCCGCGCCGTCCGCCGAGGACAGAGTGCTGGCGGGGCTGGAGTACGGCGATGTCGGCACCGCGCTCGACCGGATCTCCCCGGAGCTGCGCGAGGTGCTGCGCGCGACCGTCGTGGACGGGCTGAGCACCCGTGAGGCGGCCCGGCTGCTCGGCATCCCGGAGGGCACGGTGAAGTCCCGGGCCCGGCGCGCCCGGGCGGAACTGCGGGCGGCGCTGGCCCAGTTGAACCCGTCGCCGCTGGGAGGCACGGCATGACGAACGGCAACGCCCGCATCTGGCACCTGTCCGCTGACCTCGTGGCCCGGTACGCCGACGGCTCGCTGCCCGAGCCGGACGCCTGGTCCCTGGAGAAGCACGTGGAGGGCTGCGCGGGGTGTGCGGCCCGGGTGTCGCAGGCCGTATCGGGCACGGCGGCCGGGGCGGTCCTCGCGCGGATCCGGGCATCGGTCCTGGAGACGGTCCTGACCACGGAGGTGGGGGCCGGGCACGGGCAGTCCCCGGCGCGGACCGCGCACGAGCGGTCTCCGGCGCCGACCGCGCACGAGCAGTCCCCGGCGCCGACCGCGCACGAGCAGTCCCCGGTCCGGCAGGCGCCCCCCGCCGTGTCACGGCTCGCGCGGCTGTTGTGGGCCGCCGGGCCGGCCGTGCGCGGGGCGTGGCTGCCGGCCGTGCTCGTCGTGGCCGCCGGCGCGCTGGCCCTCGCGTACGGGGCAGGGTTCCCGGCGGCGCGGGCGCTGCTGCTGGCGGTCGCGCCGGTGGTGCCGGTGGCCGGGATCGCCGTGTCCTACGGCCCGCACGCCGACCCGCTGCACGAGATCGCCGCGGCCACTCCCGGCGGCGGGCTGCGGCTCGCCCTCACCCGGACGGTCGCCGTCCTCGCGGTGAGCGTGCCGCTGCTGACCGTCACCGGCCTGCTGCTGCCCGCCTCGGGCGCGCCGGCCGCGGCGGCCTGGCTGCTGCCGGGGCTGGCCCTGGCGCTGGGCTCGCTGGCCCTGGCCTCCTTCGTCGGCTGCCGGACGGCCGCGCTGGTGACGGGGGGCGGCTGGCTGGCGGCGGTGCTGGGTCCGGTGTCCGCCGACCCGGGCGAGCGCAGCGGCGCGCGGCTGGCCGAGCAGCTCTCGCGCTGCCTGGACGGCTTCGGCGCGCAGGGCGCCTGGGCGGCGGCGGCCGTGCTGAGCGCCGTCCTGCTGACCGCCCGCCGTCCCGCGTACGACCGCCCGCTCGGCCGGTGACCGCGGACGACCCGCGTCCCGCCCGGCTTCCCCGCTTGACCGAACCCCTCCTTCCTGGAGCACCGTTGACCTCGCTTCCTGGAGCACCGTTGACCTCGATACACGTGACCGGGCTGCGCGTCCGGCACCGCAAGACGCTTGCCCTCGACTCCCTCGACCTCGCTCTGGGCACCGGTGTGCACGGGCTGCTCGGCCCGAACGGGGCCGGGAAGACCTCGCTGATCCGGGTGCTGGCCACGGTGGCCCGGCCGGACGCCGGGCGGGTGGAGATCCTCGGCGAGGACACCGCCGAGCAGCGCGGCCGCACCGAGGCGCGGCGCCGGCTCGGCTATCTGCCGCAGGAGTTCGGCTACTACCCGGGCTTCACCGTGCGGGAGTTCGTCGCCTACGTGGCCTGGCTGAAGGAGGTGCCCGCCGACCGGGTGCCGCGGGCCGTGGAGCGGGCCGTGGCCCGGGTGGGGCTCGCGGACCGGATCGACGCGAAGGTGAAGACGCTGTCCGGGGGCATGGTCCGCCGCGTCGGCATCGCGCAGGCCGTCGTCAACGACCCCGCCGTCCTGCTGCTGGACGAACCGACGGCCGGGCTCGACCCGGAGCAGCGCGTGGAGTTCCGCGAGCTGCTGCGCGAGCTGGGCGTCTCGGCGACGGTCGTGGTCTCCACCCACCTGGTGGAGGACGTGGCCGCCGCCTGCACCGAGGTCACCCTCCTGGACGGCGGCCGGGTCGCCTACCGGGGCACGCCCGAGGCGCTCACGCTGCTCGGCGAGACCGCGGAGGGCCCCGGCGACCATCCGATCGAGCGCGGGTACACCGCCGCGCTGCGGGCCCACCGCACGGCGGGCGCGGGGACGCGGGAGGCCGTGCGATGACCCTGGCCGTCGGACAGAAGGCGAAGGCGCCGCGGGCGCCGCACCCCCTGCGCGCGGAGTCCGTGCGCGGTTTCGCCCCGTTCGCGGGGGCCGTGGTCGCGGCGACGCTCGGCGTGCTGCTGGCCGGCACGGCGAGACGGTGGCAGGGCGACTGGGGTGCGACCGCCGCGGAGCTGCACGACGCACTGGTGATCGCGGTGCCGCTGGCCGCCGCGGCGGGCTGCTGGCAGGGCGGACGGGAGCGGCGGCGGCGCACCGAGGAGCTGTGGGGGACGGCAGTACGCGCGCCGCTCGTCCGGTTCCTGGCCGCGGCGCTCCCGCTGACGGCCTGGGTGAGTGCCGGCTACCTGACCGCCGGGGCCGCCGCGCTGCTCGCGACCGCGCCGTACGCGACGGGCGGCGGGCCGCACCCGGGGCTGCTGCCCGGGGACACGGTGGCCCTGGCGTCGGCCGCGCTGCTCGGCCATGTCGTCGGCCGGGTGCTGCCGACGCGGCTCGCGGCGCCGCTGCTGGCCCTGGCCGGGTACGTGGGGCTCGGGGTGGCGAGGGCCGCCCGCTCGGGCTCCGGCAGCCCGCTCGGCCCCGCGTTCCCGGTCGGTGACGGCCGGCTGCCCGTGTGGTGGCTGATCCCGGCGACGGCCGCGTGGACCGGGGGCCTGGCGCTCGCCGCCGTGCTGGCGTACGCCGCCCGGCGCCGGGCTACGGCCCTGCTGCCGCTGGCCGCCGCGGTGGCCGCGGGTGCGCTGCTGGTGCACACCGGCGACGGGCTGTGGCGCCCCGACCCGCTCGCCGCTCGCCAGGTGTGTGACACCTCGACCACTCCGGCGATCTGCGTGAACGCCCGGTACGCGAACCTGTTGCCGCAGATCGAGACGGCTCTGTCGGGGATCACCGGCAAGCTGGACGGGGTGCGCGACCTGCCGGTGCGCTGGGCGGACCGGCCGGGCGTGCCGCACCGCGACGAGGTCCAGCTGCCGATGCTGACGCCGATCGGCTGGTATGTCGTACGGGGGCGGCTGACGAACCCCAGGCAGTACGCCTGGGAGGCCGCCGTCGCGCTGGGCCACGGCGAGTGCACGAACCCGCGCGTGCGGGAGCTGGACGAGCTGGTCGAGCACTACCTGGCTCCCAGCCCCGCCGAGTCCCGCTTCGACGACCTGGCCGCGCACGGCTCCCGGGCCGACCGGGCCGCTCTGCGCAGGCAGGTGGCCGCCCGGGCGCACCTGGCGTCGATGGGCGAGAAGGAACGCCGGGCATGGCTGTCGGTGTACTTCGCGACGACGGGCGGCTGTGACGTCCGGGGGGTGCCGGCGCTGTGAACGGCCTCCTCCTGCACGCCCGCTCCCGCGCCCTGCCGCTCACGCTGGCCGCGCTCGCCGGTACCACCGCGTTCGCGGTATGGGCCGCCGGCCGGCTGGACGGCTACCTGGACCCCGACCGCCGGGTGCCGATCGTGGCGCTGGCCCCGCTACTGGCCTCGGCCGCGATCGGGACGAGCCTGTACACGGCCTCGGCGGAGCTGGAGGGTACGGCCGTCAGGCCGTGGTGGCCGCGGCGGCTGGCCCAGCTCGCGCTGCTCACCGCGCTGGCGGCGGCCCTGCTGCCGCTGGCGGTCCTCGGTCACGCCCAGACCTTCGGGCCGCCCGCCATGATCCGCAACACCCTGGGCTGTACGGGCGTCACCGCGGCGGCCGCCGTCCTCCTGGGCGCCCGCCTGAGCTGGCTGCCGGCCTTCGCCTACGTCTCCGCCGTGTACATGGGCGGCCACGGCGCCCGGGGCCGCGCGGCGACGGTGTGGGCGTGGCCGGTGCGGCCGGGGGCGGAGACGGGCGCGTGGGCGGCGGCCGTCACCTTGTTCGCGCTGGGGGCGGCTCTGTACTCGGTCAGAGGTGAGCGCCGGGAAGAACCGGCACCCTAGGGGCGCGGGGCCGTGCCGGCGTGCGGCTCCGCCGCGTGGGCGCGACCGGCCACGGACGGCCGGCGGTCACCGGACCACGACCACCACGCCCCCTGGGGCGCAAAAAAGACCGGCCCGGAACTCAGGCGGATATGCCGTCGATCCGGGCCATGGCATCGTCCGCGCCGTACGGCTGCAGATAGGGCAGCCACTGCGGATCGCGATGCCCGGTACCGATGATCCTCCAGGCCAGCCCGCTCGGCGGAGCCGGTTTGTGCCGCAGCCGCCAGCCCAGCTCGACGAGGTGACGGTCGGCCTTGACGTGGTTGCAGCGGCGGCAGGAGGCCACCACGTTGTCCCAGACGTGCTTGCCCCCGCGGCTGCGCGGGATGACGTGGTCGACGCTGGTTGCGACGCCACCGCAGTACATGCACCGGCCCCCGTCCCGGGCGAACAGCGCCCGGCGGGTCAGAGGAACGGGCCCCCGATAGGGAACCCGGACGAATCGCTTGAGCCGGACCACGCTGGGTGCGGGGACTGTGACGGTCGCGCTGTGCATATAGGCGCCGGATTCCTCGAGGGAGACGGCCTTGTTCTCCAGGACGAGGACGAGCGCGCGGCGGAGCGGTACGACGCCGAGCGGCTCGTACGACGCGTTGAGGACCAGGACGTGCGGCACGGGTGCCTCCTTGGGCGTCGGCGGCGCGTGGCTCGCGCCGGGACGATCTGCAGTCAGTCTCCCCTCATGCCTGGTGGAAGCGCCACCATGTCCCGGTAACGGGCTGGGAGTGTTTTCGACCACACCTGATTCATCCCCCGGATCACGGCCTGTTCAAGCGGGGGTGAGCCGCGTCTCTCCTGCGCCCCTCCTTCGCGGATCCGGGCGAGCCACACACAATGCCCCGTTAGTGTGGTGGTCCTGTCCGTCCGGTGACCTTTTCGTGACCTTGAAGACATTGACCGCTCCGCCGTTACGGACCATGCAGCACCTTGGAGGTACCTGCCGTGTCGTCCTTGCCCGCCGTCCTCCTGGCCGCCGGTGCCTCGCCGACCCCGTCCCCCTCCCCCTCGGGCTCCACGGCGCCGGCCGTGCCGTCGCTCCAGGACGCCCAGGAGAGCGCGACGAACGCGGCGAGCTGGGTCGAGCAGAACTGGTCGACGTGGCTCGCGATGGGCCTGCAGATCCTGCTGATCGTGGTCGTGGCGGTGGCGCTGCGGGCGGTGGTGCGGCGGGCGATCAGCAAGCTGATCGACCGGATGGGCCGCACCCCGCAGGCCACGGACGGCGGCTCGCTGGGCGGGCTCCTGGTCAACGCCGAGCGGCGGCGGCAGCGGTCGGCGGCGATCGGTTCGGTGCTCCGCTCGGTGGCGAGTTTCCTGATCCTCGGTACGGCCGCGCTGATGGTGCTGGGCACCTTCAAGATCAATCTGGCGCCGCTGCTGGCGTCGGCCGGTGTGGCCGGTGTGGCGATCGGCTTCGGCGCGCGGAACCTGGTCACGGACTTCCTCTCCGGCGTGTTCATGATCCTGGAGGACCAGTACGGCGTCGGTGACGTCATCGACGCGGGTGTGGCCTCCGGCGAGGTGATCGAGGTCGGGCTGCGGGTGACCAAGCTGCGCGGCGCGGAGGGCGAGATCTGGTACGTGCGCAACGGCGAGGTCAAGCGGATCGGCAACCTCTCGCAGGGCTGGGCGACGGCGGGGATCGACGTGACCGTGAAGGCGAGCGAGGACCTGGACCGGGTCAAGGCCACGCTCGACGACGTCGCCGAGCACATGAGCAAGGAAGAGCCCTGGAACGAGCTGCTCTGGGGCCCCGTCGAGGTGCTCGGCCTGGACTCGGTCCTGATCGACTCCATGGTGGTGCGGATCTCGGCCAGGACGATGCCGGGCAAGGCGCTGACGATCGAGCGGGAGCTGCGCTGGCGCGTCAAGCGGGCCTTCGACGCGGCGAGCATCCGCATCGTGGGCGGGGCGACGGCGGCGGAGGACGCCGAGGACGTCCCGGACCCGACGGCGACGGTGGCGGCCCCCTCGGTGTACGCCAACGCGGACTCCCCGCAGACGGCGGCGACGGCCCCGATCACCGCCCAGCGGTCGACGCCACCGGCGAAGTAGGACGACGGTCCGGGACGCCGGTCCGAGAGCCCCTCACCGCCCCGCCCCCGAGGTAACGAGTCCATCGCCTCGGGGGCGTCGTCTATTGACGCCCCCTTCGTCCTGGGCTTACGTTCCTCCCACCCGAATAGGAAACTTTCCTAACAGTGATCTTCCGTGCGGCCGGTGATCAAGACTGGACGCCTTCCCCGGGTCACTGAGAAGCTGGGCGGCTGGAAAGGCAGGTGTCGACCCCCATGGCAGGAACCGCCGGCACGCCGGGCACCCCTCGCGTCCTGCGCGCCATGAACGACCGCGCCGCCCTGGACCTGCTGCTGGAGCACGGCCCGCTCTCGCGCACCCGCATCGGCAAGCTCACCGGCCTGTCCAAGCCGACCGCCTCGCAGCTGCTGGCCCGCCTGGAGGCGGCCGGGCTGGTCCGGGTCACCGGCACCAGCGAGGGCCGGCCGGGCCCCAACGCCCAGCTGTACGCGGTCGACCCGGGCGCCGCGTACGCCGCGGGCCTCGACGTCACCCCCGACCGCATCCGCGCCGCCGTCGCCGACATCACCGGCCGCACGGTCGGCGAGTTCGCCCTGCCCACCCCCGGCCGGCGACCGGCCCAGCCCGTCGTCCAGCAGGTCACCGACGCCCTCGACGGCGCCGTCAAGGCCGCGGGGCTGGCCCGCGGCGACGTCCACCGCCTGGTCATCGGCACCCCCGGCGCCTTCGATCCCACCACCGGGCGCCTGCGCTACGCCTCCCACCTGCCCGGCTGGCACTCCCCCACGCTGCTCGACGAACTGGCCGCCGCGCTGCCGATGCCGGTCGAGTACGAGAACGACGTCAACCTCGTCGCCCTCGCCGAACAGCGGCTCGGCGCGGCGCGCGGTCACACGGACTTCGTGCTGCTGTGGAACCAGGAGGGCCTCGGTGCCGCCCTGGTCCTCGGCGGCCGGCTGCACCGCGGCTTCACCGGCGGTGCCGGCGAGGTCGGCTTCCTGCCGGTGCCGGGCACGCCCCTGGTGCGCCAGGTGACCAAGGCCAACAGCGGCGGCTACCAGGAGCTGGCCGGCTCCCAGGCGCTGCCGAAGCTGGCCCGCGAACTCGGTGTCGGGGACCTGCCGTCGGGGCCGTACAGCGAGGTCGCCGCCGAGCTCGTCGCCCGGGCCGCCGACCATGCCGGCGGCCCCCACCGGGAGCTGCTGCGGACCTACGCGACCCGGCTGGCCACCGGTCTCGCCTCGCTCGTCTCCGTCCTCGATCCCGAACTCGTCGTCCTCAGCGGCTCCGCCCTGACGTCCGGCGGCGAGGTGCTGCGCGCCCTCGTCCAGGCCGAGCTGGAGGAGCTGGCGGCGGCCCGCCCCCGGCTGGTCGTCGGCGACGTCCGTGAACACCCCGTGCTGCGCGGCGCGTTGGAGTCCGCGCTCGCGACCACCCGCGACGAGGTCTTCGACACCTCGCGCTGAGCGTCTCGCCCCTCCTCACCGACCCCCGTCCCTGGGAGACCTCGCCATGCCCACAGCCATACCCGAAGTCGCCCGAAAAGCGGCTTTCGTCCTGACCGTGTCCGCCGTGCTCCTCACCACCGCCTGTACCGGGCAGTCGAACTCGGGCGCCACGGACGACGCCTCCAAGGACACGACGATCAACTTCTGGCACGCCTGGAGCGCGCCGAACGAGGTCGCGGCGGTCAAGTCCCTGGTCACCGGCTTCGAGAAGGCGCACCCCAACATCCATGTGAACGTCGTCGGCAACATGACCGACGACAAGATCAACCAGGCGCTGCGCTCCGGCGGCGACATGGCGCCGGACGTGATCTCCTCGTTCACCACCAACAACGTGGGCAAGTTCTGCTCCTCGGGCGCGCTGGTCGACCTGAACCCCTTCTTCGAGAAGTCCGGGATCGACGCCGGGAAGACGTTCCCGAAGGCGATGAACGAGTACACCCAGTTCGACGGCGACCGCTGCACGGTCCCGCTGCTCGGTGACGCGTACGGGCTCTACTACAACAAGACGGCGTTCGCGAAGGCCGGTATCGAGAACCCGCCGAAGACCTGGTCCGAGTTCGAGGCGGACGCGAAGAAGCTGACGGTCCCGCAGGGCGACGGCTACCGGCAGCTCGGCTTCATGCCGGACTACCACGGCTGGGAATCGACCACCGAGCACTACTTCGGGCAGTTCTCGCCGACGTACTTCGACAAGAACGGCAAGTCGAACGTGGCCGCGGACCCGGCGTTCGAAAAGGGCTTCACCCTGCAGAGGAAGCTCGTGGACGAGCTCGGCGGATTCCAGAAGCTGGAGAAGTTCCGGGCCACGCTCGGCGACGAGTGGGGCGCCAAGCACCCCTTCCACACCGGTCAGGTCGCCATGCAGCTCGACGGCGAGTGGCGGCTCGGCATGGCCGAGGCCGCGAAACCGAAGTTCGCGATCGGAGTGGCCCCGCTGCCCGTCCCGGACGACCAGGCCGACCAGTACGGCAAGGGCTACATCACCGGCACCATCACGGGCATCGCCGCGAGCAGCCACAAGCAGAACGCGGCCTGGGAGTTCGTCAAGTACATCAGCACGGACACCGATGCCGTGGTCGGTTTCGCCAACGGCATCCACAACGTGCCCTCCACCCTGGCCGCGCTGAAGTCCCCGAAACTGACGTACGACCCCCGCTTCAAGACCTTCCTCGACATCGCCGCCGATCCCCGCTCCACCACCTCCCCCGCCTCCGTCAACGGCGGCCAGTACCTGGTGACGATCCAGCAGCTGGGCTACGACTACGAGAGCGGCAAGGTCACCGATCTGAAGGCCGGCCTGAAGAAGGCGGCCGCCCAGATCGACACGGACATCGCGCAGGCGCGGTGATGAGCGCCGTCACACTCGCGTCGAAACGCCGGCGCTCGGCCCTGCGCACGCTCGCCTTCATGTCGCCGTGGCTCGTCGGCTTCGCGGTCTTCTTCGCCTACCCGCTGACCTCGACGGTCTATTTCTCCTTCATGCACTACGACGGTTTCCGGCCGCCGACGTGGAGCGGCGGGAAGAACTGGGAGTACGTCTTCGAGCACTACCCCCTGTTCTGGCCCGCCCTGCGCAACACGCTGTGGCTGGTGCTGGTGACGGTGACCCTCCGGGTGCTCTTCGGGCTCGGCATCGGCCTGCTCATCACGAAGATCAAGACCGGCACGGGGGTCTTCCGCACCCTGTTCTACCTGCCGTACCTGGCCCCGCCGGTCGCGGCGACCATGGCCTTCGCCTTCCTGCTCAACCCCGGTACGGGGCCGGTCAACTCGATCCTGGACAAGGCCGGCATCCCTGCGCCGGGCTGGTTCAACGACCCCTCCTGGTCCAAGCCGGCCCTGACCCTGCTGGCGCTGTGGGGCATCGGCGACCTGATGGTCATCTTCATGGCCGCGCTGCTCGACGTGCCGACGGAGCAGTACGAGGCCGCCGAACTGGACGGGGCGTCGGCCTGGCAGCGGTTCCGGTTCGTCACGCTGCCGAACATCTCCCCGATCGTGATGTTCGCCGTCGTCACCGGAGTGATCCAGACGATGCAGTACTACACGCAGCCGCTGATCGCCGGGAAGGTCGCCTCGGGTGTGATCCAGGGCGCGGGCACCCAGTTCGAGCCCGGCTATCCGGAGAAGTCCACGCTGACCCTCCCCCAGCTCGTCTACAACCTCGGCTTCCAGCGCTTCGACTACGGATCCGCGTGTGTCGTGGCCCTGGTGCTCTTCGCCCTGTCGATGGCGTTCACCGCTCTGCTGATGCGGCGCCGGGGCGGTCTCATCCAGGCAGGTGACTGACCATGACCCAGGTACTGGACCAGCCGGTCAAACCGGCGCCCCCGCTCGTCTCCGGGGCCGAACGCACGGCCCGGCGCCGGGCCCTGCTGGAGTGGATCGCGGTCCACTCGCTCGGCGTCGCCGCCGCGCTGTTCTTCACCCTGCCCTTCGTGTTCGTCCTCCTGACCTCGCTGATGAGCGACAGCCAGGCGCTCAGCCGGGACCTGATCCCGCACACCTGGGAGTGGGGCAACTACAAGAGCGTGCTCCACACCCCGGGCTTCCTGACCTGGTGGAAGAACACCCTGATCTACGCGGGCCTCGGCACGGCCTTGACCGTGGTGTCGTCCGTGCCCGTGGCGTACGCCCTCGCCAAGTTCCGCTTCCGGGGCCGCAACCTGTCGCTCATGCTGGTGATCTCGATGATGATGCTGCCCCCGCAGGTGATCATCATCCCGATGTACCTGTTCTGGGCGAAGCAGCTGGACCTGTCGGGAACGCTGTGGCCGCTGATGATCCCGATGGCGTTCGGCGACGCGTTCTCCATCTTCCTGCTGCGCCAGTTCCTGATGACGATCCCGAACGAGTACCTGGACGCGGCGAAGGTCGACGGCTGCGGGGACCTCAGGACCCTGCTGCGGGTCGTCCTGCCGATGGCGAAGCCGGGCATCGCCGCCGTGGCGCTCTTCCAGTTCTTCTACGCCTGGAACGACTACTTCGGCCCCCAGATCTACGCGTCCGAGAACCCCGGCGCCTGGACCCTGTCCTACGGCCTGGAGTCCTTCAAGGGCGCCCACCACACCGACTGGAACCTCACGATGGCCGCCACCGTGCTGGTCATGGCGCCCGTGATCGCCGTGTTCTTCTTCGCCCAGAAGGCGTTCGTGGAAGGCGTCACTCTCACCGGAGTAAAGGGTTGATCCTCGTATGAAACTCACCGTGGTCGGCGGAGGCTCGACCTACACCCCCGAACTCATCGACGGCTTCGCCCGCCTGCGCGACACCCTGCCCGTCGAGGAACTCGTCCTCGTGGACCCGGCCGCCGACCGCCTGGACCTGGTCGGCGGCCTGGCCCGCCGCATCTTCGCCCGGCAGGGACACGGCGGCCGGATCGTCACCACCTCCGACCTGGACGCGGGCGTCGACGGCGCCGACGCCGTCCTGCTCCAGCTGCGGGTCGGCGGGCAGGCGGCCCGCGAGCAGGACGAGACCTGGCCGCTGGAGTGCGGCTGCATCGGCCAGGAGACCACGGGCGCGGGCGGCCTGGCCAAGGCGCTGCGCACCGTGCCGGTGGTATTGGACATCGCCGAGCGGGTCCGCCGCGCCAACCCCCGTGCCTGGATCATCGACTTCACCAACCCCGTCGGCATCGTCACCCGCGCCCTGCTCCGGGCCGGGCACCGGGCGGTCGGGCTGTGCAACGTGGCCATCGGCTTCCAGCGGAAGTTCGCGGGCATGCTGGGCGTGAGCCCGGCCGACGTCCACCTCGCCCACGTGGGCCTCAACCACCTCACCTGGGAGACCGGCGTACGCCTGGGCGGCCCGGAGGGCGAGAACGTCCTGCCCAAGCTGCTGGGCGAGCACGGCGAGACGATCGCCGCCGACCTGCGCCTGCCCCGGCACCTGCTGGACCGGCTGGGCGTGGTCCCCTCCTACTACCTGCGCTACTTCTACGCGCACGACGAGGTCGTACGGGAGCTGCGCACCAAGCCCTCCCGGGCGGCCGAAGTGGCCTCGATGGAGCGGGAACTGCTGCGGATGTACGGCGACCCGTCCCTGGACGAGAAGCCGGCACTGCTCGCCAAGCGGGGCGGGGCGTACTACTCGGAGGCCGCGGTGGACCTGGCGGCGGCCCTGCTGGGCGGGGGCGGCAGCCCCTATCAGGTGGTGAACACGCTCAACAGGGGCACGCTCCCCTTCCTGCCCGACGACGCGGTGATCGAGGTCCAGGCGGCGGTCGGCCCGACGGGCCCGGTGCCGCTGCCGGTACCGGAGCTGGACCCGCTCTTCTC
Organism: Streptomyces sp. NPDC051133; assembly: GCF_040682635.1. NCBI lineage: Bacteria > Bacillati > Actinomycetota > Actinomycetes > Kitasatosporales > Streptomycetaceae > Streptomyces > Streptomyces sp. NPDC051133. The sequence continues at coordinate 159,048 of NZ_JBFBBK010000018.1, read as the reverse complement.
CGGGCTGGTCGCCAACGTGACGGCGTACGAGGACCTGGCTCTGGAGGCGGCGCTGCGGGGCGGCAGGGACCGCGTCTTCCGCGCCCTGCTGGCCCACCCGCTCATCGCCCAGTACGACCGTGCCGGCACCCTCACCGACAGCCTGATCGCACACAACCGGGAGCACCTGGCGTGGGCCTGACCTCGACCGTGCTCGCCATCGACGCGGGCAACAGCAAGACCGACGTGGCCGTGGTCACGGTGGCCGGGGAGGTCCTGGCCACGGCCCGCGGCGGCGGGTTCCGCCCGCCGGCCGTGGGCGTGCGGGCGGCGGTGGACGCGCTGGCCGATCCGGTCGCGCGGGCGTTCGCCGACGCGGGCGTCGACAGGGTCTCCCACGTCTCCGCGTGCCTGGCCAACGCCGATCTGCCGGTGGAGGAACAGCAGTTGGCGGCGGCGCTGCACGCGCGCGCGTGGGGCGCCTCGGCCGAGGTCCGCAACGACACCTTCGCGATCCTCCGCGCGGGGGTGGCCGAGCCGCGCGGGGTCGCGGTCGTGTGCGGCGCGGGCATCAACTGCGTCGGCATGCGCCCCGACGGCCGGACCGCCCGCTTCCCCGCGATCGGCCGGATCTCCGGTGACTGGGGGGGCGGTTGGGGCCTGGCGGAGGAGGCGCTGTGGCACGCGGCCCGCGCGGAGGACGGCCGGGGCTCCCCCACCGCCCTGGCCCGCACCCTCCCCGCCCACTTCGATCTGCCGACCATGTACGCGTTGATCGAGGCCCTGCACCTGGAGCGCATCGCCCACGACCGCCGCCACGAACTGACCCCGGTCCTGTTCGCGACGGCCGCCGAGGGCGACCCGGTGGCCCGCTCGATCGTCGTCCGGCTCGCGGAGGAGGTGGCGGTGATGGCCACGGTGGCCCTGACCCGCCTGGACCTCCTCACCGAGGAGACCCCGGTCCTCCTCGGCGGCAGCGTCCTGGCCGCCGGCCACGCCCAACTCGACGACGCCGTCCGCGAGCTGCTCACCACCCGCGCCCCGAAGGCCGACGTCCACGTGGTGACGGCGAGCCCGGTCCTGGGCGCGGCCCTGCTGGGCCTGGACCACCTCGGGGCGACCCCGGCGGCCCGGGACAGGGCACGGACGCACTGGCAGCCGGAGGGCTGACCGCCCGGCGCCCCGCACCGCGCCCGCGCCCCGCACGGCCCGCCGCGGGCGGTGGCCGTCGCCGGACCGGGCGCGGGCCCGCGTGCGGCGTGGAACCGATCCGCCGAAACCGGCGTGTTCATCAGCAGGGGGTGGTGTGTCAGTCGTCGCGCGCCCCTGGGCACACTGCGATCCGATCAAGATCCAGTGAAGCCCGGTGCGGATGTCAGTCCGGGCGGTGATACTTGGCGGCGAACGGATGACCATGGGGGAGGTCGAGTGACACACCCGCCGAAGAGCAGCGCGGCGCCGCCACAAGCGGGCCCCGGCCTGCCCAGCGTCCCCCCGCAGCCGGGCCGCCCGGCGACGCCCGTGCCGCCCGCTCCGGCCGCGCCCACCCGGCGCACCGCCTTCGCCGAGGGGGTCGAGCGGGTGCGGGGCGCCGCGACCACCGAGCCGGGGCGGCTGCGGATCATCGGGGCCGTACTCGCCCTCGTCGTCGTCGCGTTCGGGGCCGTGACCGCCTGGCAGACCAGTGAGCGGTCGGCCGCCGCCGACGACGTGCTGCACCGCAGCCAGCCGCTCAGTTCGGGCGCCGCCGACATCTACCGGTCGCTGGCCGACGCCAACACGGCCGCCTCCAGCGGGTTCCTGGCCGGCGGTCAGGAGAACGCCGCCTCCCGCGACCGGTACGAGAAGGACATCCGCACCGCCGCCGGCGGACTCGTGACCGCCGCCGCCAACGCCGAGCCCGGCTCGGCCTCCGAGACGACCATCGCCCGGCTCAACCGGCTGCTGCCCGAGTACAAGGGCCTCATCGAGCGCGCCCGGACCTACAACCGCCAGGGATACCCCGTCGGCGGCGCGTACCTGCGGTACGCCAACGAGAAGATGCAGAAGGAGATGCTCCCGGCGGCGGAGGACCTCTACACCAAGGAGAACCAGCGGCTGGACGCCGACTACGGCGACGCCACGCCGTATCCGTGGGCCGCCATCGGCCTCGGCGTGCTCGCGCTCGGCGCGCTCGGCTGGACCCAGCACCGGATGTACCGGCGGACGAACCGGGTCCTCAACCACGGCCTGGTCGCCGCCTCCGCCGCCACCACCGTCGCCCTGCTGTGGCTCGTCGTCGGGCACGCGGTGGCCCGGTCGGAGCTGGACGGCTCCTACGACCACGGGATCCGCTCGCTGACCGTGCTGCACGACGCCCGGATCGCCTCCTTGAAGGCCCGGGGCAACGAGAACCTGAGCCTGGTGGCGCGCGGCGCCGAGACCATCACGGTCGACGGCAAGGCGTACGACGCCTACTACTACGACTTCGACAAGGACATGGGCGTGCTCGGCAAGGGCCTGTCTCGGGCCGGGAAACTCGCCGACGACCGGGCGGGCACCACCCCGGTCAAGGCGGCGGCGGGCAACATGGCGGTGTGGAAGCAGCGCCACGCCTCCGCGCGCACCGAGGACGAGAACGGCAACTACCAGCAGGCGCTGGACAAGGTGATCGGCGCGAAGGGCGCCACCGGCGAGTGCTTCGACAGCGTCGACCGCAATCTGGCCCGCGCCATCGGGCACGAGCAGGACGAGTTCCAGCAGGCCGCCGGTGACGGGCTCGACGCGATGACCGGGCTGCCGGTGGGCGTGGCCGTCCTGGCGGTGCTGGCCGCCGCCGGTGGCGTGGCCGGCATCGGGCGCAGGCTTTCGGAGTACCGGTGACAGGGGGCGGGACGATGTACGCGAGCCGTGTACGGGCCTCCCTGCGGGGCTGGGGCGGGGTCGGCGCGATGGCGGTGCTGTGCGCGCTGGCCCTGGCGTTCGCCCTGCTGCTGCCGTGCACCCAGGCGCCGCACCCCCGGACCGCCGTCGGCGGCCAGCGCGTCGCCGGCGCCAGCCAGGTCCGCGCGGACGCCTGCGAGGACTCCGAGGCGCAGAAGCAGACCCTGTCCCCGTCCGGGGCCGACGGGCCGACCATCGACGCCATCAAGGCGCGTACGGGCGCCCGGCGCAAGCTGATCGTCGGCGTCGACCAGAACAGCTACCACTGGGGCTACCGCAACCCCAACACCGAGGGCGCGGAGCTGGAGGGCTTCGACATCGACCTGGCGCACCGGATAGCGCAGGACATACTCGGCGACCCGGACGCGGTGCAGTTCAAGGCGATCCCGACCAGCCAGCGGATCTCCGCGATCCAGGACGGCCGGGTGGACATGGTCGTCCGCACCATGACCATCACCTGCGACCGCCTGTCACAGGTCGCGTTCTCCGCCCCCTACTTCAAGACGGGGCAGCAGGTGCTCGCCCCCAAGTCGTCGCCCGTCACCGGCTACAACGGCACCCTGGCGCACAAGAGGGTGTGCACGGCGGCCGGTTCCACCGCGTACACCAAGCTGGACGCCGACAAGAAGGCCGGCACCCTGCCCGCCTCGACGGACATCTCCACCACCGTCCCGAACCAGCTCGACTGCCTGGTACGGCTCCAACTCGGCGAGGTGGACGCGGTGGTGACGGACGGCGCGCTCGCCGCGAGCCAGGCCGCCCAGGACCCCACCGTCGAGCTGAAGGGCGAGGCGTTCACCACCGAGTACTACGGCGTGGCGATGAAGAAGGACGCCACCGATCTGGTACGCCGGGTCAATCGCATTCTGGTGGGCTACCGCTCGGACGGCTGGCAGGCGTCGTACGACAAGTGGCTGTCGGCGACACTGGGGAAGGACGCGTCGGCGTCCAAGCCGCCCGCGCCGCAGTATCTGCGCACCAGCTGACCCCCACCCGACGGAACACACACAGCAGCGAGAGGTGATCGATGGGCGTCACGGACCCCGCCGGGCCGGTGATGGACCGGGACGAGGTGGACCGTGCGCTGGCGCGGCTCGGCGCCGAGCACGAGGCGATCGAGACCTCGCTGCTGGCCCTGCAGGACCACGCGGGCCGCAGACTCCTCGAAGGTGCCGAGCTGACCGGCGTCACCCGGGAGCGCTGGCAGGCCACGGAGGCGCGGATCACCCTGCTGTGGTCGTACTTCGACGCCTACGCGGCCGCGCTGCACCACGCCCGAGAGATCCGCGCCCGCCGCCGCTGGTCCAGCCGCGAGGACCTGGTGGAGCTGAGCGAACTGCTGCGCGGCGCGTCCGTCACCGTCCCCGGCACCGGGAAGCTCAGCGAGAGCTTCTCGCTGGCCGCGCTGGTGGACCGGATGAACGAGCTGTACGCGACGAGCCTGGACCTGGTCGTCACCGCCGACGCGGTGTGGTCGGCGCTGCCCGCGCGGATCGATTTACTCGCCGCGGAGCTCCAGCGCACCCGGCAGCTCGCGCACTCCGTCGGCGTACGCCCCGGCGAGCACCCGGCCGGGGACGACCTGGAGCGGATCACGCGCACGCTGACCCGGCTCCGGCAGGACGTCGTCTCCGATCCGCTGGCCTTCTGGCTGCCGGCGCAGGGCAGTTCGGCGCCGGGCGGCGGTCGTCCGGACACGACGGTGTACGACCGTGAGGCGCGCGCGCTGGAGGACGTACGGCGCGAGATCGACGCCGTGCTCACCGTCCGCCAGGACGCGGAGGCGCGGCTGATCCGGCTGCGGGACGTGCTCTCCCGCGCCGACCGCACCCTCGCCGAGGCCCGTACGGCGCGCGGGGAGGTGCTGGCGAAGATCGCCGCGACCGAGGTGCCGGTGGTCGGCGGACCGCCGACCGCGCTGCAGGAGCAGCTGGCGACGGCCGCCGAGTACCGCAGGCAGGCGCAGTGGCACCGGCTCTCCCCGCTCCTGGAGTCCCTGGAACAGAAGGCGGAGGAGGAACTGCTGCGGGCCCGCGAGCAGCTGACCGCGGTCACCGCACCGCTCGCGGTCCGCGCGGAGCTGCGCGGCCGGCTCGACGCCTACAAGGCGAAGACCGCGCGGCACGGGCTGGCCGAGGACCCGCTGCTGGTCGAGCGGTACGACGCGGCCCGCCGCATGCTGTGGAGCGCGCCGTGCGACCTGCGCGTGGCCGAACAGGCCGTGCTGCGCTACCAGCAGGCGGCCGCGGAACTGCTCGGCGGCGCGAGCGTGCCCGAGGATCGTAAGGGGGGCCAGTCATGAGTCAGGCGGGGCAGACCTGTCAGCGGCCGGGCTGCGAGGGGACGTACGAGGACGTCGGCGGCGGCGAGCTGTACTGCGACACCTGCGGCCTGGCACCGGTGGTGTCGGCGGGAGGGATGGTCGGCTCGGCGCCCACCGGGGTCACCAGGAGCTCGGCGCAGAGCAGCAGTTCCCGCAGCTCGTCGCGCACGTCGTCGCAGTCGTCGAAGTCGCGCCGGTCGGTGTCCGGGCGGCTCTCCCGGTCCCTGTCGGGCGCGGCCACCGGCCGCTCGGTGTCGGTGCGCAGCTCCGGCTCGTCCTCCGGGTCGTCGGCGCGCGGACGGCTGGGCGCCGGACTGGTGAGCGTCCCGCAGGTCCCGCGGCCCGACCCGCGCGCGATGGTGCTGGACAACCCGGAGGTGCCCGAGCGGAAGCGGTTCTGCTCGCGGTCCGACTGCGGGGCGCCGGTGGGCCGGGCGCGGGGCGAGCGGCCGGGCCGTACGGAGGGCTTCTGCACCAAGTGCGGGCACCCGTACTCCTTCGTGCCGAAGCTGAAGGCCGGGGACGTCGTGCACGGGCAGTACGAGGTCGCCGGGTGCCTCGCGCACGGCGGGCTGGGCTGGATCTACCTCGCCGTGGACCGGGCCGTCTCCGACCGGTGGGTGGTCCTCAAGGGCCTGCTGGACACCGGCGACCAGGACGCGATGGCCGCCGCGATCTCCGAGCGGCGCTTCCTCGCGGAGATCGAGCACGCCAACATCGTGCGGATCTACAACTTCGTGGAGCACCTCGACCAGCGCACCGGCTCCCTCGACGGCTACATCGTCATGGAGTACGTCGGCGGCAAGTCCCTGAAGGAGATCGCCAACGCCCGCCGCACGCCCGACGGCCGCCGCGACCCGCTGCCGGTGGAACAGGCCTGCGCGTACGGCATCGAGGCCCTGGAGGCGCTCGGCCACCTGCACAGCCGGAACCTGCTGTACTGCGACTTCAAGGTCGACAACGCCATCCAGACCGAGGACCAGCTCAAGCTGATCGACATGGGCGCCGTGCGCCGCATGGACGACGACGAGTCGGCGATCTACGGCACGGTCGGCTACCAGGCGCCGGAGGTGGCCGAGGTCGGCCCGTCGGTGGCGAGCGACCTGTACACGGTGGGCCGCACGCTCGCGGTGCTGACCTTCGACTTCCAGGGCTACACGAACGTCTACGCGGACTCCCTCCCGGACCCCGACACCATCGACGTCTTCCGCCGCTACGAGTCCTTCTACCGGCTGCTGGTCCGCGCCACCGACCCCGACCCGGCCCGCCGGTTCGCCTCCGCGCAGGAGATGGCCGAGCAGCTGACGGGCGTGCTGCGCGAGGTCGTCGCGCTGCAGAGCGGCAGGCCGCGGCCCGCGCTGTCGACGCTGTTCGGGCCCGAGGTGAAGGTCACGGACACGGAGCTGTTCCCGCGCCTGGACGGTGACGTGTCCCGGCTGGGCGCCCGCCCGGTCCGCGGCCGGAAGGGCACGGCGGCCGGCGCACCGGGGGCGCCCGGAGCCGGTGTGCCCGCGCCGGGCGTGCCCGCGGCCGCCGTACTCGCCCCGGTCCCCGCTCCGTCCCTCTCCGTCCCGCCCGCCCTCGTCCGGCCCGTCGCCACCCCGGCCGCCGCGCTCGCCCTGCCGGTGCCGCTGGTCGATCCCGGGGACCCCGACGCCGGTTTCCTGGCCGGTCTCATCGCCTCCGCGCCGGCCGAGCTGATCGCCGCGCTGGACGCGGCGCCCACGCGGACCGTCGAGACCCGGCTGCGGCGGATCCGGGCCCTGCTGGAGAGCGGCGACCACCAGTCCGCCCTGATGAGCCTGGCCAAGCTGGACGAGGAACGGCCCGACGACTGGCGGGTGGTCTGGTACCGGGGCGTGGCCGCCCTGGTCACCGGCGACTTCGAAGGCGCCGCGCTCGCCTTCGACGCGATCTACGACGCCTTCCCCGGCGAGGCCGCGCCGAAGCTGGCGCTCGGCCTGTGCGCGGAGGTGCTCGGCCAGTTGGACAACGCGGCCGAGTACTACCGCCTGGTGTGGGCGACCGACCCGAGTTTCGTCAGCGCCGCCTTCGGCCTGGCCCGGGTGCAGCTCGCGGCCGGTGACCGGCCCGGCGCCGTGACGACGCTGGAGTCGGTGCCGGAGTCCTCCATCCACTACACGGCCGCCCGGGTCGCCGCCGTCCGGGCCCGGCTCAGACAGCGCACGGCGAGCGCCGGTGACGTACCGTTCCTGGACGACCTGACGGCCGCCGCCGGGCAGGTCGAGGCGCTGCGGGCGTACGGTCTCGACCCCGCCCGGCGCGAGCAGTTGTCCGTCGAAGTGCTGGGCAGCGCGCTGGACTGGATACTCTCCGGAGGCCAGGGCCCCGCTCAGTCCGCCGTCGGCGGGCGGGTGCTGCTGGGCAGCGGTCTGGACGAGCGGGGCCTCCGCTTCGGCCTGGAGCGCGCCTACCGCACGCTGGCCCGGCTGGCGGCCGGCGGCGAGGAGAGGATCGAACTGGTGGAACGGGCCAACCGTTACCGCCCCCGGACGTGGGTGTAGTTGATGTCGCAGATGCCCCAGCAGGCCGCACCGGCGAAGTGCCCGAGCTGTGCGGAGCCCGTCGAACCGGGTGACCTCTTCTGCGGCGCGTGCGGACACGACCTCTCCGTCGTGCCCGCCCCGCCGCAGGACCATCCGACGCTGACCATGACCGGCTCCGCGGCGCCGGGGGACGGCGTGGAGTGGCCCGCCGCCGATCCGGACGGCTCCGGCGCCCCGCCCGAGGTGCATCTGCCGACCGACCTGCCCGGCACCGACTCGGCCGACACGCCCCTGCCCGGGCATGCCGCCGTCCCCGCGCAGCCGCCCGGCTCCGGGGTGCGCTTCGACCGGCCCGCGGAGCCCGAGGAGTACCCGCTGCAGGCACCCGACCCGCGCGTGGCCGAGGCCCCCGCCGCGGAGGAGGAGCCGGCGCAGGTGTGCGTGGCCTGCCGGTCGGGCCGGGTGGACAGCGACGGCTACTGCGAGAACTGCGGGCACGCCCAGCCCCGCGAACGCGACCACATGGAGCGCGAGTCGGGGCCGGTGGCCGCCGTCAGCGACCGCGGGCTGCGCCACCACCGCAACGAGGACGCCTTCTCCGTCGGCCACACCGCGCTGCCCGACGGCACGCCCGTCACCCTCGCGATCGTCTGCGACGGGGTCTCCTCGGCGACCCGCCCCGACGACGCCTCGCTGGCCGCCTCCCAGGCGGCCGGTGACACCTTGCTCGCCGCCCTGCCGCGCGGCACCCACCCGCAGGCGGCCATGCACGAGGCGATCGTCGCCGCGTCGCAGGCCGTCAACGCGCTCGCCGAGGAACCCGCCACGGCCCGCGAGCACGCCCCGCACCAGAACGCCCCGGCCTGCACGATCGTCGGCGCGGTCGTCGCCTCCGGCCTGCTGATCGTCGGCTGGGTCGGTGACAGCCGCGCCTACTGGGTGCCGGACGACCGCTCGGCGCCGCCGGCCCGGCTGACCGAGGACGACTCCTGGGCCGCGCAGATGGTCGCCGCCGGCCTGATGAGCGAGGCCGAGGCGTACGCCGACGAGCGCGCCCACGCGATCACCGGCTGGCTCGGCGCGGACGCCTACGAACTGGAGCCGCACACCGCGGCGTTCAAGCCGGACCGGCCCGGTGTCGTGGTCGTGTGCACCGACGGCCTGTGGAACTACGCCGAGACGGCCGGCGAGATGGCCGAGGTCGTCCCCGAGGACGCGGCCGCACGTCCGCTGCACAGCGCCCGGGTGCTGGTCGGTCACGCCCTGGACGGCGGGGGCCACGACAACGTAACAGTGGCCGTCGTGCCGTTCCCGGCGCCGCCGCAGGGGGCAGTATCGGCCTGAGGCCGCGGATACGGGGAAGCCTCAAGGGACCGGAGGGGACCGGTCCGACCATACGTACCGCCTCGTCCGGCGGGGTGTTTCGAGGGGGAGTCGAGCAAGCATGGCCAATTTCGCGAAGTCGCACGTGCCGCAGTTCTCGATGGACGTCTACCAGAACGAGTACCTGCCGGAGGGCGGTCGCGAGGTCAACGCGATCGTCACGGTGACGGCGACCGGCGGCGGCACCGTCGGCGGCGCCGTGGCTCCGGTGTACGCGCAGGGGCGGGGCCCCTCGGCCGCCGTGGCCCTCATGGTGGACTGCTCCGGGTCCATGGACTACCCGCCGACGAAGATGCGCAACGCCCGCGACGCCACGGCCGCCGCGATCGACACGCTGCGCGACGGCACGCACTTCGCGGTGATCGGCGGCACGCACGTGGCCAAGGAGGTCTACCCGGGCGGCGGGCGGCTCGCGGTCGCCGACGCCACCACCCGCGAGCAGGCCAAGCAGGCGCTGCGCCGGCTGACCGCGGGCGGCGGTACGGCCATCGGCACCTGGCTGCGGCTCGCGGACCGGCTGCTGAACTCGGTGGACGTCACCATCCGGCACGGCATCCTGCTGACCGACGGCCGCAACGAGCACGAGTCGCCCGAGGACCTCAGGGCCGCCCTGGAGGCCTGTGCCGGACGGTTCACCTGTGACGCGCGGGGCGTGGGCACCGACTGGGAAGTGAAAGAAGTCACAGGGATCGCCTCGGCGCTGCTCGGCACCGCCGACATCGTGGCCGATCCGGGGGGCTTGGCCGCCGACTTCACGCGGATGATGGAGACGGCGATGGGCAAGGAGGTCGCCGACGTCTCCCTCCGGGTGTGGACCCCGGTCGGCACGACCATCCGTTTCGTGAAGCAAGTGGCGCCCACCGTCGAGGACTTGACCGTCCGGCGCACCGAGGCCGGGCCCCGCGCCGGGGACTATCCGACCGGCTCCTGGGGCGACGAGTCCCGTGACTACCACCTGTGCGTCGAGGTGCCCGCGGCCGGTCTCGGCCGGGAGATGCTCGCCGCGCGGGTCTCCCTGGTCGTGCCGCAACCGGACAGATCGGTACAGAACCTCGGCGCGCAGGGGCTCGTACGGGCCGTGTGGACGGACGACATGACGGCCTCCACCTCGATCAATCCTCAAGTAGCCCACTACACCGGACAGGCCGAACTGGCACAAGCCATCCAGCAGGGGCTCGACCTTCGCAAAGTGGGCGATTTCGATGGAGCAACGGCCAAACTTGGTCGCGCCGTTCAGCTCGCGAGCGCCTCGGGGAACGCGGATACTGCGAAACTGCTTGCGAAGGTGGTGGACGTCGTCGACGCCGCGACAGGTACTGTGCGGTTGAAGGCGAAGGTCGCGGAGGCGGATGAAATGACTCTGGAGACCCGGTCCACAAAGACTGTTCGTGTAAAGAAGTGACTCAGCAGGAAGATCCGGAGAAGGGGAAGCACCGACATGCCGACCTGCCCGAACGGACACCAGTCGGGTTCCGACGACTGGTGCGAGGTCTGCGGTCACCGCATGGCCGGTGCCGTACCTCCGCCCCCTCCCCCGCCGCCTCCGGCCGGGGGCGGCTACGGCTTCCCGCCGCCCGCGGGCGGCCCCGGCCTGCCGGGGCGCCCGCCGCTGTCCGAGCCCGAGCCGGAACTGTGCCCGCAGTGCCGCACGCCCCGCGAGGGCGGCGCGCCCTTCTGCGAGGAGTGCCGGTGGAACTTCCTGACCAACACGGCCACCTCCTACACCCCGGCCGCCCCGCGCTCGCCGCAGCCGCGGTTCCAGCCGCCGAGCGCCACGTACGGCGGCGGTGACGGGTACGAGTACCAGGGCTCGCGGCCCTCGCAGGTGAACCGGCCCGCCGAGCCGATCCCGTCCTTCGGCAGCGAGCCGTCGGGCCCGACGCCGTTCGGCGGCGATCGCGGCCCGTCCGGTGGCGACCGCGGCCCGTCCGGCGGCCCGCAGACCTCCCCGGGCCCCTCGGGTCCGGGCGGCTTCGGCGGCAACCAGGGACCCGGTCCGGGCGGCCCGGGCGGTCCCGGCGGCTTCGGCGGTCCGCAGGGTCCGGGTTCCGGCGGCCCCGGCGGCTTCGGCGGCACTCAGGGGCCGGGCCAGGGCCCGGGTTCAGGCGGTCCCGGCGGTCCCGGCGGCTTCGGTGGTCCTCAGGGGCCCGGTGCCGGTGGACCGTCCGGCTTCGGCGGTCCCCAGGGACAGGGCGCCGGACAGGGCCCGGGGCAGGGTCCGGGTGCCGGTGGGCCCTCGGGTCCGCCGCCCTTCGGGGGCGGTGCGCCCTCCGGTCCGCCGCCCTTCGGCCGTGAGCCGTCCGGTCCCGGTGGCCCGACTCCGCCCGGCCCGCCTCAGGTCCCCGGCGCGCCCGGCCCCGCGGGCTTCGGCGGCGACCCCTCGCGTCCGGTCCCGCCGCCGCCCGGTCCGACCCCGCCCGCCGGTCCCGGCGGCGGCCCCCAGTCCTTCCAGGCGGGGCCGGCCGCCCCGCCCGCCTTCCCGCACGAGACCGGCCGGCCCCCGGTCGGCGGTCCGCCCACCGGTGGCCCGTCCGCCGGCGGTCCGTCCTTCGGCGGCGGTGACGACGACTGGGTGCTCTCCCCGCCGTCGTCCGGCGGCCCCTCCGGTGGTCCCGGCGGCGGCCAGGGCGGCGGGTACGGCTACCCGCAGCCCGGCGGTGCGCAGGCCCCGGGCGGCGGCTTCCCGCAGGCGCCCCGGCCGCCGCAGCAGCCGGCCACCTGGACCGCGACCGTCGGCCCGGACCGCGACTACTTCATGGCGATGATGCAGCGCTCGGGGCCGGAGGCCGCCGGGCTCAACCTGCCCGCGTACTCGCCCGAGCAGCAGCGCACGCTCACCGGCAACCAGGTCACCATCGGCCGCCGCCGGCACTCCACCGGCGACACCCCCGACATCGACCTGTCGGTGCCGCCGGAGGACCCGGGCGTCTCGCACCAGCACGCGGTGCTGGTGCAGCAGCCGGACGGCAGCTGGGCGGTAGTCGACCAGAACTCGACCAACGGCACCACGGTCAACGGCGGCGAGGAACCGATCCAGCCGTTCGTGCCGATCCCGCTCCAGGACGGCGACCGGGTGCACGTGGGCGCCTGGACGACGATCACCGTCCGCCGGGGCTAGGAGTCGCCGGGGCCAGGAGTCCCGCCGGGTCCGGGTGTACCACCGGGCGGTGTCACGGGAGGGGCCAGCTGTACGGCCCCTCCGGGGCGTCCAGCCAGGCCCAGGCGTGCTCGCCGGCGACCGTGACGCCGTACCGCTCGCGGGCGGGCCGGTCCTCGCGCTCCCACAGCGCGTACGCCGCCCGCGGGTCGAGGGTGCCCCGGGTCAGCCCGAGCAGGAAGCGGAACAGTTCCTGCTCGCGGGCCCGCTCCGGCAGCCCGGCGAGCGACACGCCCTCCGCCTGCGCCCTGCGCTCGCCGCGCAGCGGCACGAAGTAGGCGGGCGTGGGCAGGAAGCGGCCCTCGGCGTGCCCCGCGTCCCGCACGGTGAGGGCGAGCAGGCCGGTGGCCAGCGGGGTCAGGATGCGGGCGCCGGTGCGGCACTGGGCGACCCAGGCGCGCGGCACCGTCGGCAGCTCGCAGGTGGCGATGATCCGGTCGAAGGGGGCGCGTTCGGGCACCCCGCGCGCTCCGTCGCCCGTGACCACCACCGGATGACGGCCGGCCGCGGCCAGGTGCTGCCGGGCCGACTCGGTGATCTCCGGTTCCAGGTCGATCGTGGTGACCAGGTCGTCGTCGCCGAGCCGGTGGGCGAGCAGGGCCGCGTTGTAGCCGGTGCCCGCGCCCACCTCCAGCACCCGGTCGCCGTCCTCGACGCGCAGCGCGACCAGCATCCGGGCCATGAGGGAGGGCTGGCTGCTGGAGGAGAGCAGCTCGCCGTCGCGCAGCCGGGTGGCCAGCGGCACGTCCTCGTAGGCGCCGCGCACCCAGCGCTCCCGGGCCGCCGGGTCCGTGGCTTCGCCCCAGCGGCGCTCGTAACCGCTCGGCCCGGCGACGTAGTAGTACGGCACGAACAGGTGCCGGGGCACCTCCGCGAAGGCCTCCCGCCAGACGGGATCCCCGGCCCAGGCCCCGTCGGCGTCGATCTCCCGCACCAGCCCGGCCCGCGCGGCGGCGGCCGGACCGCCGGCCCCGGTGTCGTAGGCACCCATGGGCTCCACACTAGGGCCGGGCCCCCGCGGGAAGGCCGAGCCGTTCCGCCGGGTCCTAAGCCTCGAGTCCTGGGTCACCCGGTCTGAGACCATGGACGGGTGAATGAGATTCGGCGCGGCACGCTTCAGGAGCAGACCTTCTACGAGCAGGTCGGCGGGGAGGAGACCTTCCGTCGGCTCGTCCACCGTTTCTACCAGGGAGTCGCCGAGGACCCGTTCCTCAGGGCGATGTACCCGGAGGAGGACCTGGGCCCGGCCGAGGAGCGGCTGACCCTGTTCCTGATGCAGTACTGGGGCGGCCCCACGACGTACGGCGAGAACCGCGGCCACCCCCGGCTGCGCATGCGGCACGCCCCGTTCACGGTGGACCGGGCGGCGCACGACGCCTGGCTGAAGCACATGCGGGTGGCCGTCGACGAGCTCGGGCTGTCCGAGGAGCACGAGCGGACGCTGTGGAACTACCTGTCGTACGCCGCCGCGTCGATGGTGAACACCCCGGAGTGAACGGACCGCGCGGCCGGAACGGACCGCGCGGCCGGTACGGGCCGCGCGCGAAGTGAACGGGCCGCGGGGACCGCACGGCCCCCGCGGGCCGGACGGTCACCCCAGAACGCCGGATTCCGGTCGTGCACGGCCGTATTCCGGTCACGATCCGGTGTAGACCGGTTGCCGACCGCTTACCCGTCACCGGCCACCTCTGCCAGCATCGCCCGCAGGTCTGGAAGTGGCGGACACACGGGGGCCGGGTGACGGGGTTCGTCTTCTCACGCGCGCGTGCGCACCGCCTGCTGCTCGGTGCCGCGCTGCTCACCGTGGTGCTCACCACCGCGGTACTGGCGACGCTGACGGCCTACTCCGGTGCGATCGGCGACGCGGCGCTGCGCCATGTGCTGGCCGACCCGCGCAACGCGGCCGACACCGCCCTGATCGTCAAGGCGGACGTGCCGCCCGATCAGCGGGCCGCCGCCGGCACCGCCGTACGCGAGGGCGCCCGGCGGACCTTCGACGGCCTGCCGGTGACGGTCCGGACCCTGCGCCGCTCCGGGCCGTACGCCCTGCCGCGCTCCCTGCAGCCGCCGGCGGCCCGGTCCGGCGACCCGGACCTCACCTACCTCGCGGCCCTGGACCGCAGCCTGCTGCGGCTGACCGCGGGCCGCTTCCCGCGCCCCGCCGACGGCGCGGTCGAGGTCGCGCTCCCGCAGACCGCCGCCCGTGCGCTGCGGCTGAAGCCCGGCGACCGGCTCACCCTGACCGACCGGCTGGACGGCCCGGCGGTACGGGTGCGGATCACCGGGCTGTACCGTCCGGTCTCCGTGACGGCGCCGTACTGGCAGCTGGACGAGCTGCTCGGCCGCGGGGCGAAGCGGGCCGGCTTCCTGACGTACGGCCCGCTGCTCACCGACCCCGCCGTCCTCACCGGCGGCCGGATCAGCGCCGGGCCGACGGCGTGGCTGGCGTCGGCGGACTTCGCGCGCCTGACGACGGGCCGGATCGGTGAGCTGCGCACGGCGGCCCGGGCGGGGAGCACGGGCCTGCGGGACCGTCCGGCGCTGCACGGCACGACGATGGCGCAGACCTCGCTGCCGGACGTCCTGGACCGGGTGGACCGCTCGCTGCTCGTCGCCCGCTCCACGCTGCTGATCGTCGCTCTGCAGCTCGTGCTGCTCGCCGGGTACGCGCTGCTGCTGGTGGCCCGGCTGCTCAGCACCGAACGGGCGGACGAGACACGGCTGTTGCGGGCCCGCGGCGCCTCCCGCGCCCGGATCGCCGCCCTCGCCGCCGCCGAGGCACTGCTTCTCGCGCTGCCCGCGGCCGTCTGCGCGCCCCTGCTCTCCGGCCCGCTCACCGCCCTGCTCGCCGGGCACGGTCCGCTGGCCCGCCTCGGCCTGCGCCTGGACCTGCCACCGGCCGGCCGCCTCGACGTCTGGCTGGTCGCCGCGGTGGTGGCCGCGGGCTGCGCCCTCGCGGTCGTGGTCCCGGAGGTGACCGGAGCGGGCACCGGCCCCCGGAGCGGCGCGAGCGGGCCACGCCCACGCCCCCTCCCCCTCCTGCCCCGCCCACGTTCCCGACGCCGCGTCCCCGGCGACCGGCACGTGCCCCCCGCCGTGCGCCGTCGGCCCGTCTCCTTTGGGCTTCTCCCCTCCCCGCTCCGCGCCGGCGCCGACCTCGCTCTGCTCGCCGTCGCGGGTGTGGCCTACTGGCAGCTGGAGCGGCAGGGGTCCGGGGGCGTGAGCGCCGACCGGTCGGGGGCGCTCGGCGTCGATCCGCTCCTGGTGACCGCGCCCGCGCTGGCGCTGCTCGCCGGGACCGTGCTCGCGCTGCGGCTGCTGCCGCCCGTGGCGCGGGTCGCGGAGCGGTGGGCGGCGGCCGGGCGTGGGCTGCCGGTGGCGCTGGCCGGCTGGCAGTTCGGCCGGCGGACCGCGCGCGGCGCGGGCCCGGTGCTGCTGCTCGTCCTCGCCGTCGCGCTCGGCATGCTCGCGATCGGGCAGGCCGCCTCCTGGGACCGCTCGCAGGACGACCAGGCCGACTTCCGCGCCGGGGTGCCGGTACGGGTGACGGCCGCCGGGGAGGGCGGGCTCGGCCGTACGGAGCTGTACGCGGGCCTGCCGCACGTACGCGAGGCCGCCCCGGCCCTGCGCTCCGCCCAGCCGCTGTCGGACGACCGTACGGCGACCGTGCTCGCCCTGGACACCCGGCGGGCGGCGGACGCGGTGCTGATGCGCCCCGACCTGGCGGACGTGCCGGTGCGGCCGTTGCTCGGCGGGCTCGCGCCGCACGGTTCCCCGGCCGGGACCCGGCTGCCGGCGGGCACCGCGCGGCTGCGGCTGGCGGCGACCCTGCGCAGCTCGGCCGGGGCGGGGCTGGTCACCGACGTGACGGTGACGCTGGCGGACCGGTACGGGGTGCCGTACCAGATGCCGTTCGGGGAGCTCCCCGCCGACGGGCACCGGCACCTGCTGACCCTCGACGTGAGCGCCTCGCCCGGCCCGCTGGTCCTCACCGGACTCCGCCTGGACATGAACCAGCCCGGCGAGCGAACCGAACACCGCCTCACCCTCGACGCGTTGACCGCGGCCGGCGGCGACGGCACCGAGCACCGGCTCGCGCTGCCCGACCGGTGGACGGCCACCACGGAGACCGCGGGCGACGCCGTCGCGAGCCCCGCCACCAGCCCCACCCGCCCCCGGCTCACCGGCCCCGGCACCTTCACGTACGGCACCGGGTACCTCCCGGGCGCCGACGCCTGGCGGGTCGCCTCCGTCACGGTCCGGCTCCAGGTGCCGCAGTCCGCGCCCGCCGCCGTGCCGGCCGTGGCCACCGACCGCTATCTGGCCTCGACCGGCGCCCGCCCCGGACAGCGCCTCGACCTGACGATCGGCGACCGCACGGTGCCCGTGCGGATCGTCCGGGCGGTACGCGCACTGCCCGCCACCGCCGACCCGTCGGTCACCGGCCCCCGCGACGGCGGCGCCGTCCTGCTCGACCTGCGGGCCGTGAACCAGGTGCTGCAGGCGCGCTACGGCGACGGCGTGACCCCGAGCGAGTGGTGGCTGGCGACCGGGCGGGGCGACGCGGCGGAGGTGGCCGCGGCCGTGCGGGCGCTGCCGGACGTGGACCCGGGACAGGTGGTGGTGCGCGACGAGATCGCCGCCGAGCTGCGCGACGACCCCTTCGGCGCGGGCCCGGAAGCCGCGTTCACGGCGGCGGCCGTGGTGGCGGCGGCGCTCGCCGCGGTGGGCTTCGCGGTCGGCGCGGCGGCCGCGCGGCGGGCCCGCGGGACGGAGTTCGCCGTGCTGCGGGCGCTCGGTGTGCCACGCCGGCAGCTGACCCGCACGGTCGCCGCCGAACAGGCCGTCCTGGTGGGGCTGGCGCTCGCGGCCGGCCTGGGCCTGGGCACCGTACTGGCGCGCGCCGTCCTGCCGTTGATCGTCCTGACCGGCGACGCCGCCCGGCCGGTGCCGGACCTGCTGGTCGAACTGCCGCCCGGCCGGGTGGCGCTGCTGCTCGCCGCCGTCGCCGTGGTCCCGCTGACGGTCGCGGCCCTGCCGGCCGCGCACCGCACGAACCCGGCGGGAGCACTGCGTGACCAGGGAGGCGACTGACATGAGCCGTGCCCGGCCTCCCGTTCTCGCGCCCTGGGTGCGGACCCGGCTGCGGACCGCGCCCGACGCCGCCGCCGCGTTCGCGGTGCTGGTCGTCCTGGCCGCGAGCCTGGCGGGTGCCTTCCCGCGCGCCGTCGACCGGTACGAGGACGCGGGCCTGCGGCACGCGGTCGCGCAGGCCCGCCCCGACCGCACCACCGTGCTGGTGCAGGCGCCCCCGCCCGACCCCGGTCTGCCGGCCGGGCAGCAGGCCGCCGCGGTACGCCCCGCCGCGCTGAAACGGCAGTACGAGAAGGTCCTCACCACGGTCGGCGACCCGCTGGCCCTCGACCCGTCCCAGTCGGTGTACGGCGTCGCCGGCGGCGTGAACCCGGCGGTGCCGGACCCGTTCCTGCCCCGCCCGACCGGACTGCCCGCCCACATCTCGCTGTTCGCGCCGAGCGGCCTCGCCGACCACGCGCGCGTGCGCACCGGCCGGCTGCCCCGCGCCGACGGCCCGGTGGACGCGGACACCCCCGGGGTGGAGGCGGCCGTGACCGCCGCTACCGCCAAGTCCCTGCACATCGTGGTCGGTTCGGTCATCCATGTGCCGGCGGTCGGCCGGCCCCCGCTCGCCGTCCGCGTCACCGGCATCCTCGTCCCGCGCGACCCTTCCGGCGCCTACTGGTCGACCGTGCCACGGCTGCGCACCCCGAACCTGGTGATCATGCCCAGCCCGGGCGGGGACCCGCCGAAGTACTGGCTCGGCACGCTGCTGCTCCCCCCGCAGGCGGCGCCCGCCATGCTCGGCACGGTCACGAACCCGTTCCGCTACTGGTTCCTCGCGCCCGACGCCCGCGGCCTGCACGCGCACGACGTGGACCGGCTGAAGTCGGCCGTCGCCGCGCTGGAGTCCGGCCCCGGACTGCGCCGCGCCCGCGTCCTCACCGACGACCGCACCGACATCGGCACCGGCCTGGACGACACCCTCACCTCCTTCTCCCGGCTGCGCTCCGGCATCGCCCCGCTGGTCTCCGTCGCCGCCGCAGGCACCGGCACGGTCGTCGCCGTCGTCCTGCTCATGACCGCCGGCCTGGCCGCCGACCGGCGCCGCACCGAACTCGCCCTGCTGCGCGCCCGCGGTGCCTCACTGCCCGCGCTCGCCGGGCGGCTGCTGGCCGAGACCGCCGTCGTCGCCGTACCGGCCGGCGCGCTCGGCCTGACCGCCGCCCTTCTCGCGGTCCCCGTCGGCCGCACCGGACCCGCCGTCGCCGCCGCGGCGGCCGTCACCCTCACCGCGTGCTGCGCCCTGCCGCTGCGCGCCGCCCTGGCCCACCGCACTGTGCGCGCGACGGCCGAGCGCGCGGACCTGGCGGCCGTACGCCCCTCCCGGCGCCGTACGGTCGCCGAGCTGACCCTGCTGGTCCTGGCGGCCGGAGCGGTCGCGGCACTGCGCCGGCGCGGCACGACGGGCGACCAGCTGGTGGCTCTGGCCCCGGTCCTGACCGGCGTGATCGCCGCCCTGCTGCTGCTCCGCCTCCACCCGCTGCTGCTGCGCCGGCTGACCGGCCCCGCGGCACGGCTGCGCGGGGCGACCGGGCATCTCTCGCTGGCCCGCGCCGGCCGGACCCGGACCTCGGCGGTGCTGCCGCTGCTGGCCGTGCTGACCGCGCTGACCACGGCGGCGTTCGGCGGCTCGGTACTGGCGGGCGTGACCCAGGCCCGGGACCGGGCGGCGCTGCTCACCGTCGGCGCCGACGCCCGCGTGGACTCCGACGCCCCCCTTCCGGCGGCCGTCCCCGCGCGGGTGCGCGCCGTCCCCGGGGTGCGCGGTGTCGCCCCGGTGAGCATCGACTACCAGGCCAAGCCGGTGGACGGCCAGGACTCGGTGCCGCTGGTGGGCGTGGAGCCGCGGTCCTACGGCGCGCTGACGGCCCGCACCGGAGTCGGCGCCTTCTCCGCCGCCGCGTTGGCGTCGCACCGTGGCCCCGTGCCCGCCGTGGCCTCGCCCTCCGTCGCCGCCGAGTACGGCACCCGGCGGCCCTTCCCGCTCCGGCTGTCGGACGGCAGCGCGATCACCGTGCGGATCGTGCTGGTCCGCGACGGCACCCCGGCGGTGTCCGGCGGCAACTTCCTGGTGGTGAACCGCGCCGGGCTCGCCTCTCCCGCGAACCGCCCGACGGCCCTGCTGCTGACCGGCGGCCGGCCGTCCGCCCGCGCCCTGGCCCACGCGGCCGGCGACTCGGCCGTCGTCCGGCTCCGCGCCGACGAGCGCGCCCGGTACGCCGACTCCCCGCTCCAGTCCGCCGCCGAACACGTCTACACGGCGGCGGTGGTGGCGGGCGCCGGCTTCGCCGTGCTCGCCCTCCTGCTGGCCCTGCTGCGCGCGGCGCCGGAACGCGCCGCGCTCCTGGCCCGCCTGCGCACGATGGGCCTGACCCGCGCGCAGGGCCGCCGCCTGCTGATCCTGGAGTCCCTTCCGCAGGCCCTCCTCGCCGCCCTCGGGGGAGCCCTGACCGGCTGGTCCGCGATCCGTCTGCTCTCCCCCGGCATCGACCTGACGGCCATCGCCCTGCCCGCGGCCGACTCCCCCCTCGCCGAGGCCCCCCTTCGCCCCGACACCTGGTCCCTGACCCTGCCCGCGGCCTCGGTCGTCCTGCTGACGGTCTCGGTCGCCACCGCCCAGGCCTGGTGGACGGGCCGCCGGGGCTCGGTGACGGAACTGAGAGCGGGGGACGGCCGATGAGCGAGTCGCGGCACCGGCAAGTGATCCGACCCGCCGCCCGGCGACAGCACAGGGCACTCACCCAGGAGACCCGATGGCCACTCCCCCGAACCTGACCGACCTGACCGACCTGGCCAACCGCGTCGCGGCGAGCCGGCACGAACCCGCGTACGGCCACGACGCCCTCATCACCTGCGACCGCCTGGTCCGCATCTTCTCCACGGACGGCGTGGAGGTCCAAGCCCTCCAGGGCCTCGACCTCTTGGTCCGCGAGGGCGAACTGATGGCCCTGGTCGGCGCGTCCGGCAGCGGCAAGTCCACCCTGATGAACATCCTCGCCGGCCTCGACACCCCCACCGCGGGAGCCGCCCGCGTCGCCGGCCACGACCTGCTCACCATGACGGCGGCCGACCGCCTCGCCTACCGTCGCGAGACCGTCGGCTTCGTCTGGCAGCAGACCTCCCGCAACCTGCTCCCCTACCTCACCGCCGCCCAGAACATCGCCCTCCCCCTCCAGCTGTCCGGCACCCGCCGGCCCCGCCGCGCCCGCACCGAACGCGTCCTGGAACTGATGGAGTTGCTGCGGGTGGCCGACTGCCGCGACCGCTACCCGCACCAGATGTCCGGCGGCCAGCAGCAGCGCGTGGCGATCGCCGTGGCCCTGGCAGGCGGCCCCGCGGTCCTGCTGGCCGACGAGCCCACCGGCGAACTGGACTCCGGGACGGCCGCCCAGATCTTCGACGCCTTCCGGACCGCGAACGAGACCCTCGGCACCACGATCGTCATCGTCACCCACGACCAGGCTGTGGCGGGCGAGGTCCGCCGTACGGTCGCCATCCGGGACGGCCGCACCTCCACCGAGGTGCTGCGGCGCAGCGAGATCGACGCCGCGACCGGCGATGAGACGGTGGTCGCCCGTGAGTACGCGATGCTCGACCGCGCGGGCCGTCTGCAGCTCCCCGCGGACCATCTCCGTGCCCTCGGCATGCGCGACCGCGTGGCCCTGGAACTGGAGCCGGACCACATCGGGGTCTGGCCGGACGACACCCGGCGCTCGTGAGCGCGGCGGCTCGGCCCGTGCTGAGCGATGGTGCGCGCGGCGGCTCGGCCCGTGCTGAGCGATGGTGCGCGCGATGGCGGCCCGCGCTGAGCCTCGTGAGCGCGGGTGGCTCAATGGTGCGCGCGGTGGCTCAGCGCACGATGACGCCGAGCGACCCGAGCCCGGCCCGCCGTACGGCGACGGAGCCGTAGGGGGTGCGCAGCCTGAGCCACGCCCCCGAGGAGAACAGCCCGGTGTCGGCCGGGTCGGTGCCCGGCCGCAGGAAGCCCAGAGAGTGCGCCGCGTGCACGGCGCGCAGGGGAAGCCGGGTGCGCCCTATCTCCCGGGACCAGATGTCCCGCCCGATCCGGTCCAGCTCCGCGCGGGTGCGGCCGTCCGGCGCCAGCTCCTCCGTACGCGACCGGAACTCGCCGACCGCCGCGGCGACGGTCGACCGCAACTGCTCCGGGTCGGGCAGCCCCGGCTCGGCGTGCCAGCCGCCGCGTGGCGGCAGCACACCGGCCCAGGGTGGCCCGGTGACCGCGGCCGGTACGGCCGCGGTGGCCGCCCGCTCGTCCACCGACTCCAGGAACTCACCGGCGGAGACGGTCACGTCGAGGGCGACGTCGAGCCCGTTCTCGTACGGCTTGGCCAGCCGCACGGCCCGTACCGCGAGCACCTCGAAGGACGGCGGCCGGCCGAAGACGGCGAGCGCCGTGCCGGCCGCCTGCAGGCGCACCGCTGCTCCACGGTCGTAGTGGAGCAGCCGGGAGAGGAAGGCGGCGAGGTCCGCCGCCTCCGTCTCGTCGGCGAGGTGCAGCACCGTCATGCGGCGACGGCCTTCTCGTCGGCCGCGTCCCGGTACCCCTCCAGGAACTCCCGCTCCGCGGCGGTGATCCGGCGGGGCCGCTGGGCCTCGAAGTCGAACGGGACGATCACGGTCGAGGCCTGCACGTAGATCGTGTCCTCGTCCTTCACCTCGTAGGAGACGGTGAAGGACGCGGCCTTGATCTCCGTGACCCACAGCTCGACGTCCACGGGCGTGGGCCGGTGGACGAGCTGCCGCTTGTAGTCGATCTCATGGCGCGCCACCACGGACCCCTGCTTGGACTCCTTGCCCCGCAGGGACAGGAAGTCGATGCGGGCCTCCTCCAGATAGCGCAGGAAGATCGCGTTGTTGACATGTCCGTACGCGTCCATGTCCGACCAGCGCAACGGGCAGCGGTAGATGTGCCGCAAGATCGATCAGCCCCGGGTCAGCTTCTTGTAGGTGGCACGGTGCGGACGCGCGGCGTCCGGCCCGAGCCGCTCGACCTTGTTCTTCTCGTACGACTCGAAGTTGCCCTCGAACCAGAACCACTTCGACTCACCCTCGTAGGCGAGGATGTGCGTGGCGACCCGGTCCAGGAACCACCGGTCGTGGGAGACGACCACGGCGCAGCCGGGGAACTCCAGCAGCGCGTTCTCCAGGCTGGAGAGGGTCTCGACGTCGAGGTCGTTGGTGGGCTCGTCGAGGAGCAGCAGGTTGCCGCCCTGCTTGAGGGTCAGCGCCAGGTTGAGGCGGTTGCGCTCACCGCCGGAGAGGACACCGGCCGGCTTCTGCTGGTCCGGCCCCTTGAACCCGAAGGCGGAGACGTACGCGCGGGACGGCATCTCGACCTGTCCGACGTTGATGTAGTCGAGCCCGTCGGACACGACCTCCCACAGCGTCTTCTTGGGGTCGAGGTTGGCGCGGCTCTGGTCGACGTAGGAGATCTTGACGGTCTCGCCGACCTTGATGTCGCCGGAGTCCGGGGTCTCCAGACCCTGGATCATCTTGAACAGCGTGGTCTTGCCGGCGCCGTTCGGGCCGATGACGCCCACGATGCCGTTGCGCGGCAGCGTGAAGGAGAGCCCGTCGACGAGGACCTTCTCACCGAAGGCCTTGTTCAGCTTGTCGACCTCGACGACGACGTTGCCCAGGCGCGGGCCCGGCGGGATCTGGATCTCCTCGAAGTCCAGCTTCCGCATCTTGTCGGCCTCGGCGGCCATCTCCTCGTACCGCGCCAGACGGGCCTTGGACTTGGCCTGGCGCCCCTTGGCGTTCGACCGCACCCACTCCAGCTCTTCCTTGAGCCGCTTCTGCCGCTTGGCGTCCTTCTGGCCCTCGACCTTCAGACGGGTGGCCTTCGTCTCCAGGTACTTGGAGTAGTTGCCCTCGTAGCCGTGCAGGCGGCCGCGGTCGACCTCGCAGATCCAGCCGGCCACGTTGTCCAGGAAGTACCGGTCGTGGGTGACGGCGACGACGGTGCCCGGGTACTTGGCCAGGTGCTGCTCCAGCCAGTTCACCGACTCGGCGTCGAGGTGGTTGGTGGGCTCGTCGAGGAGCAGCAGGTCGGGCGCCTCGAGCAGCAGCTTGCACAGCGCGACGCGGCGCTTCTCGCCACCGGAGAGGTTGGTGACGGGCCAGTCGCCGGGGGGGCACCCGAGGGCGTCCATGGCCTGCTCCAGCTGGGCGTCCAGATCCCACGCGTTGGCGTGGTCCAGCTCCTCCTGCAGCTTGCCCATCTCGTCGAGCAGCGCGTCGGAGTAGTCGGTCGCCATCAGCTCGGCGATCTCGTTGAACCGGTCGAGCTTGCCCTTGATCTCGGCGACGCCGTCCTGGACGTTCTCCAGGACGGTCTTCTCCTCGTTCAGCGGGGGCTCCTGCAGCAGGATGCCGACGCTGTAGCCGGGAGACAGGAAGGCGTCACCGTTGGACGGCTGCTCCAGCCCCGCCATGATCTTCAGCACGGTCGACTTACCGGCACCGTTCGGGCCGACGACACCGATTTTCGCTCCCGGCAGGAAGCTCAGGGTGACGTCGTCGAGGATCACCTTGTCGCCGTGCGCTTTGCGCGCCTTGCGCATGGTGTAAATGAACTCAGCCAAGAGAAACCGTCCGGCAGCTTGAAATCTGGCAGTGGGCAGATACACCCCATCTTGCCGTACGGCCACCCCTGGGCGGAAACCCGTTAGGTCGAGGGACTCTGACCTGGGCTTTCGCCGGTAGCGGCTGCGGCTCGTCCGTCACTGTCGGTCGCCGTCGAGTGGCCTCGGGCACCCTCGCACGGCCCAGGGACGGCCCGGGAGCGATCACTCGTCAGCTGCCGGCCACTCATCGAGCCGGACTCTCACCTGGTGGTTGTTGGGCGTGCCGGCAGACCTCCCCCTCGACGGAGACCCCCAGGGGCAGGCAGCTCCATCCCGTGCTGCATGGCCGTGATCTCGCCCGGTGAGCGTCAGCTGGAGTCGGTGGCGACGGCGCCTTCCAGCAGCGCTTTCAATGCGGCCAGGTCCCTGACGTTCGCCCGCCGCACAGCCGCAGCCATCATCGGAGCGCTCAATTTGGCAAAGCCGGATGGCTCACCGCGGTTGCGCAGCGTCATCCGGGTATGGTCGGCGTCCACTGGCTGCCAGGTGTAGGTCGTCTCCATGGGAAACGGCCCCTGCGCGGTGCGCATCACGAGTCGTTCGGAGGAGTACTCGACAATCTCGTACGTGTAGGTCAGGGTGCGCCCCAGGAACCGGGCGACGAAGTCGAGCTTCGAGCCCGCTGCGAGCGGCGGCGAGGTCCGCCAACGAACCGAGACGATGTTGGCGTACCAGTGCGGCGCATTGGTCGGATCCCCGGCATAGGCGGCGACCTCCGCACAGGGGCGGGCGATCACGGTCTCGGTGAGGACGTCGACAGCCATAACGTCAACGCTATCCCTGCGCTCATGCTCCGGAGCTCGACGCACGTGCCGCACGGTCAGCCCTACCCCACGCTTCTAGCGGTTGATCGGGATCTCGTACACGATCTCGCAGTGCGCGGCGGGCACGACGATGTCCGCCATCTCCACAGGCCGCCCCTGGTCGCTGTAGTACGTCCGCCGGATGTGCGTGACGAGAGCGGCCTTCTGGATGCCGAGTATCGACGCCTCCTCGACGGTCGCCTGCCTCGGCTCGGGCTGCTCCACGGCATGGCTGACCGTGACGCCGATCGCGGCCATGCGATTCACGACGCCCGCCCCGGCGTGCGGCCCGCCCTCGGGGAGAACGACGAGAGTGCCGGCGGTGAAGGGGCCGGCGCGTTTGAAGGCACAGCCTGCTCAGTGCGGCCCAACTCGCCGGTCTACTGATCACCGGTCTCGCTGACCAGCGAGGCTGAGGAAGCCCACGGCTCTGACCAGCTCAGATGCCGTGGGCTTCTGTCGTTGTCGGTCGGCGTCGACTGACCTCGGACGGCCCAGAGACGGCCCAGCGCCGGTCCTGATTGAAACCAGCGGACCGTGGGTGACCTCTTGGCCGAGGCAAACCGGTGGTGATCGTGAAGCAGAGTGTGTGCACGGGAGCGGGGAAGGAGTCAGAGCGGGAGGGAGGACAGGAGACAACCGTGACCGTCCTCGCGATCTTTCTCCTCATCATCGGGGCGCTCCTGGTCCCGATTGGGGCATTTTTGATCCTTATTGGGACGTTTCTGATCGTCATCGGGGCGACCTTGATCCTTATGGGGATGGCTCTGATCGCTGTGGCCGCGTTCTTGCTGATCCGGAGATTTCTCGGCCGTAGCCGAACGCAATCTCACTCCTGGTGAAACTGAGGGTGGCCCTTCAGCACAGCCACAACTGATCATTGGCGTCCGTGACCTGCGGCCACCTCATTGATCAAGGACCTGACCTGCTGCTGAGCTGCCGGCAGTTGTCGACGTTGGTCATCATCGAGCGCCCTTCTACGGCCCAGGAGGGCGCTCATGCGTGAGCACCGCATTAGGAGTTCGATCAGGGCCCCATGTGATGGCGGCCCCCCACTTCCACAGCAATCGACAGGTCGGCGAAAGTGCGGTTGCAGCAGTCTGCTTGGATGCCGGAGATGACGACGAGTTCTCCTGTCCCCCGCGCAGACGACGCCGATTCCGACCGGCTGAGGGCTCTGCTGGACAATGCCGCCAAGGGTGGGGACGGTCAGGCTTGGAGCGACCTCTGGACGGAGCTCTACCACAACGGTTCTCTGGACGTCGCCCATCCGCTGGTGCTGCCCACGCTGGCCGACATGGCGGAGGCCGACAAAGCCGACATAGCAGCTTCGGCCCTCCACCTGGCCGGCGCCCTTCTCGTCCAGGCCGACCAGCGGTACGAGACCCGGAATCTGCGGCACCAGTACGCGCCGGAAGTCACACGCCTACTGGGCGCCGCGAGCAGGTGGCGGCAGGTCACCGCCGACCGGAACGACTACTGCTATCTGGTTGAGGCGGCCCTGAACCTGGAGGGCGACATCCACTGGGCGGAGGACTTGATCTGGGGCGTCGTCAGCGAGGAATACGAGCTTGAGTGCCCGGATCCCGACGGGTGCGCGTCGCTGTGGGTGATCATCGGAGAGCGGGGCTTCTTCAGTGCGGCGGAGGACTACGCCCTCTCCGATGACATCGAAACCTTTCCGCTCCATCCGG
Source organism: Streptomyces sp. NPDC051133 (assembly GCF_040682635.1). NCBI lineage: Bacteria > Bacillati > Actinomycetota > Actinomycetes > Kitasatosporales > Streptomycetaceae > Streptomyces > Streptomyces sp. NPDC051133. Next base: position 132,491 of record NZ_JBFBBK010000018.1, on the reverse strand, counting down.
CCGACCCCCGCGCCCTGGAAGGTCTCGGCCGCCGCCTCTACGACCTAGTCTTGGCTGATGGCCACGAGGAAGTCGCGCGCGCCTTGACTTATGCCTTCGGTGAGGCGACCTGCCCGGAGTGTGAGCAACGCTTCTCCGTCGTCGGACAGATTGTCGCCTGTTCCAGCTGAGAACCGCGCGGGATGGCGGGGTTTGAACCCACGACCTCTTCGTCCCGAAGCAACTTGGGAGAGTGTTCGGTCTTGGGTTGGTTTGCCGCCTACCTGCGCCGACGGTCCACTGGAGTTCGCGTCCGTCCCGTCGCTGTCTGCTGGCGTTGTCACGCAGTTAGACACTCATCCAAGCTGGCGTGCGCTCTGGAGGGGCCTGCCCTCAGGGACCGAGCACATGCAGCGCGCCGAGTACGAGGCACGCGGTACCGAAGAGGAAGAACCCACCCATGGCTATCGCGGCTGCCCCGAGCTTCATAGCGCCAGCACTCTTGCCCTCTTGCGGCACAAGCGAGCCCGACGCCTGCTGTCTGAAGTCGAGATACGCAGGCAGCCGTCCGGTTCGCCGTAGCGTCCGCCCGACACTGATGAGGGCTATGCCAAAGATCAGCGTGAGCAAGCTCGTCTGGAGCTGGTAGGCCGGGTCATGCCCGTCCGAGACAGCGATGATCACGAAAGTCCCCCCCAGGACGTGCCGGACAGCGCCGCTGCCCGGTGGAAAGAAGCGCCCCATCTTGCCTGACCGCCACCCCCAGATGGAAACCCGTCCGGTTCGGGGACTCTGACCTGTACTTCGCGAACTGCTACCACCACCGGGACCGGGATCACGACGCGTGGATAGACGTGATCTTCGGAACGTGGGGCGCCGGGTCCGGCCAGTGGGACGATCACGTCTCGTTCGCATGTCGAGTGGGCCCGGTCGCCGGCCGGCCCGAGCCCGCTTCCACCCTGGTCACGGCAGGTCTCGCGCATCCCGACGGGCCCCTGTTCGGCCGCAAGCTCGACCGAGAAGCCGCCCTGCGGCATCCACGGCTGCCGGAGTTCTGGCAGGTCTCCGACTTCATCCTGGAACACGACCCGCTGGTACGCGGACACCTCTACGGACGCTGAACGACCGCCGGAACCACCTTCCCCAAGAGGCCCGCCCCCGCCGTCCTCACCCGTCGCAGTCGTCGCGGTTACCGGGCAACCTTCAGTTGATGATTTCGGCGCGGTGGTCCAGACGGATCGCGGCCAGCCGGTCTCGCCACGTCTGGAGAGCTTCGGGTGTCTGCCGCGTCCAGTCGGTGACCTCGCCGACGATCCGGAGCGGTTCCCTGCTGCGATAGGAGCGGGTGGGATTGCCGGGGAACTTCTTGTCGGTGACGTTGGGATCGTTCTCGAACTCCCCCGTCGGTTCGACGACATACACGCGCGGGGCCCCGTCACCGGCGGCGAGTTCGGCGGCGAGTCCCGCCCCGTCGCGCAACGCGGTGAAGTAAACGTGGTTCATCACGATGTCGGGCCGGTAGTTGGAACGGAAACCGGCGGTGAGGTGATCACCGACCCGCAGCTCGGCCTTTGTGCCGTGAAAGAACGGCCCCTCGTCCAACGCCTCGTCCATCGCCACAGGTTACCAAGCCGAGCCGTCGCGACGGCGAAGTCCAGGACCACTCGGACCCCGCGACCACAGCAGCCGAACCGAGATCTGGTCGTCTGCTGTGAACCAGTTGATGCGATGACGGACGGAGGTCGACTCCGCTCGTCAGTCACTGTCGGTAACCGGTGGTCGGCTTCCTGGGGCGGTCGGCTTCCGTCGATGTCAGGCACCCCGCACGGTCGAGCCGCGGTCTCCCGCGCTGGGCGCGGCGAGGGCCAGCCTGCGGTGGGTGCGCCGGAGCATGGTGCGGGCCATGAAGGGGTGGACGCGTTCGACCACACCCCAGTAGAGCCGTGCGGGCCGGCCATCGGTCTTCACCGCCGTGCAGAGGGTGACGTATCGCTCGTCGATCAGGATCGAGGCACGGGCCGTCAGACCCGCCGTCCGCACGTCCATGAGGAGCTCTCCGTCCGCCCGGGCGAGCACCGGGAAGCTGTCGCGCAGGACGCCTGTCCAGGCCGCCGGGTCACGCGGCAGGCCCGGCAGGAGTCGCATCCGGTAGGCGTCCTCGTAGTCGGTGCGGACGAGGGAGGCTCGGATCAGCCGGGCCGCCGCCGGTGTGGCGACGGCTTCGGGCCGGGCCCAGCCGAGGCGGTGGAGCAGCCGCACCCACGGTGACCAGCGCACCGGACGTTCCACACCGCCCGCCGCCGCCCGCTCGATGTTGTCGAAGATCTCCTCGACAACCGTGTCGTGCAGGTGCCGTACGACAAAGGCCCACCGGAGCCGGGCGAGGCCGCGCGTTTCGCACGCGAGGACATGGCGCACTCGGCAGCGCTCGGCGCCGAGGGCTGAGACCGTCAGTTCGTGGAAACCGTCGAGGCCGGCGCCCGGCGGGGTGTCGAAGCGGACCCGGCACCCGGGTTCGTAGGCCGTGACGCGGTAGCGGATCGAGCCGTGTCCGCCGTCCGCGCCAACGGAGAGCGGGCGGTCCAGGCGCATCGGCGGCCAGGCCGGGGTCGGGAAGAGGGGGTCGTCCGCGGTGGAGAGGCGGTCGAGCAAGGCACCGACGGCTGCCGCGGGGGCAGCGATCACACGTTCGTGGACATTGAGCACCGCGGCCATCGCGCACCTCCATACGCCAGCGTATGGTCGACCATACGGTAGCGTACGGTCATGGTGCAACGGCAGCAGCGACAGCAACGGCCGGAAAGGAAAGCCCGGTTGACGGCCCAGGACTGGGCGGACGCCGCGCTCACCGCGATCACCGAGGGCGGTGTCGCGGCCGTCGCCGTGGAGCCCCTGGCGGCCCGGCTCGGTGCGACCAAGGGCAGCTTCTACTGGCACTTCGCCAACCGCGACGCACTCATCGAGGCTGCTCTCGACCGCTGGGCGGAGCTCCACACCGAGGGCACCATCAGCGAGGTCGAGGCGGAACCGGACCCCAAGGAGCGGATCCGTCTGCTCTTCACCGAAGCCATCAGGTCGGCCACGACCGATCCGCTCGAAGTCGCACTGCTCGTCACCTCGACGCATCCCCAAGTGGCCGCGGCCTTGCGGCGGGTGACCGAGCGCAGGGTGGCGTACCTCAGGCAGCTCTTCACCGACCTCGGTTTTCCCGAACCGGAGGCCCACCGCCGCGGACTGCTCGCGTACACCGCCTATCTGGGCCACGCCCAGCTCGGTCACGTGACGCCCTCGGTCCTGCCCCCGGAGGAGAGCGCGGAGTTCCGCGCGTATCTCGGCGAGGCCTTGGAGGTGTTGCTGACGCGCCACGCGAACACGCCGGATCCGGGCCCTGGCCCGGACCTGGCTCGGAGGGAGACGTGACACGGGCCATCGGGCCAGGCCGCCGCTCCCCCGGCCCCCTGGGGACCTAGGACGCCCGTGGGCTCAGTCCAGGCGGGTGCCGCGCTCGGTGAGGGTCCGAAGAGCGCGGGCACGCTCGTCGGTGGACATCAGGGCCCCGTCGTCCCCATGCGTCACGTCCGTGCGGTACACCGCGAACCGCCAGTGGCCCTCGCGGTCCACGATCGGTTCACCGGCGATGGTCGCGGTCCTGCCCGCGTCGGTCAGCCTGACTTCGTACGGAGTCGTCTGCTCGACCTCGAACACGTCCACGTCCGCCTCCCTGGCAGGCTCGTCCGGTCGCCGACGGTTTTCCAGGGACGCCATCGGCGCTGAAGGGACGGGCGGTCAGTCGCCCGGCTGCTCGCGCCTGCGCAGGATCACCAGCACCGCGCCCCCGATCACCACGAGGCCGATGGCCACCCCGGCGATCAGGGGGGTGATCGCGGAGCCTCCCGTCGCGGCGAGGTCGGTGTCGGGGACCGAGGTGCCGCCCACCGTGGCCGGGCCGGGCGCGTTGTGACTGCGGGCCGACCGAGTCGTGATCGCACCCTGCGTCTTGCAGTCCAGGACGCCGCTGAAGCGGTGGCTGAAGCCGTTGGGGCCGGTGATCGTGAAGTCGTAGGCCTGGTCCTCCAGGAGCGGCACGGTCACCGTGCGGGAAGCGCCCGCGGGGATCGTGTGCTCGACGCCCATCAGCGCGAACGTGAAGGGCCTGTCACCCTTGTTGGCCGCGAAGATGTCCACCCCGCCCTTGGCGCAGTTCTTCCGCGCCGACACCGCCGGTATCGCGCCCTTGGCTGCCCAGCCGGCCGTCACCGTGGCGGAGACCGTGGACTCGCTGGAGCCCGCCAGTATCTGGGTCTGGCTGCGGCTGTCGGAGGCGAAGGCCCGGCCCACCGGCACGGTGGTCGACGCCTGCACCGTCAGCTGGGCAGTGCCGTCGGCCGCGTCCTCGGGAATGTCGAAGTAGAGCCGGCTGCCGTCCTTCGCGGAGGTGATCACCTTGCCGGTCCTGTCGATGATCCGCACCCCGCTGGTGGCCGCGTCGGCCGGCGGGATCACCGTGACCCCGGCCGCGTTGGTGTGCACGGTCACCGGCCCGAGCACGTCGCCCGGCCGGCCCGAGACGGCGGGCGGGTCCAGGGCGAGCGAGGCCTGCGGCTCGGCGGTGTTCCGGGCGCTCTTCTCCAGGTAGTCGGCGAGCTTCTCGGCCTGCGGGTCGACGGCGTCGACCTTGGCCCCGTCGGAGTACCGCCAGATGGCCACCTGGGTGCCGGCCGCCGCGTCCTGCTCGGTCAGGGCCCGCGCCCCCGCCCGCCGGGCGAGCGCCGCGAGGTCGTTGACCTGGGGGTAGGAGTTCTGCAGGATCCAGCGGATCCTGCCGGCGTCCTTGTCGGTGCCCAGCGAGGTGCCACTCCAGGGGGTCTCCTGGTAGCGGGCGTCGCGCTGGGTGGGGTTGTGCAGGTCGACGCAGTACGTCTGCAGGGTGCCGCCGCCGTCCACGGACATCTCGAACAGCCCCGCGGCCACCCGCTGGTCGCCGCCGTCCTCGTGGATCACGGCCTCGCCGTAGGTCTTCAGGCCGTTGATCGTGGCCGTCGCCCCGCCCTGGGTCTGCGGGGCCACGTCGGCCACGGCCGTACCGGCCCCGGACAGCACGCCGGCCGCCACGAGACCGGACACCGTGACGGTGGCGGCCAGGCGGCCCGTTCCGGTGGACCGGCAGAACCCAGTGAGCGCAGCAAGCACAGAATTCCCCTTCGAGCAGGACCCGTTGGACGTGGGGGACGGTCCCACCAGCAGAATCGGCAGCCCCTAGGGGCACGCCCGGCATCCTATGGATCACGCGGCACCTCGCCTGCCGGTCGGATGATCCGATGGCCGATCCGATCCGTAATCGTTATCGCCGGGACCGTCCATGAGCTGGGCATATCGACAAATCCACCGGTTCGTACGGCGTGTTCGCACGGACCGTGAGACTGACGTCACGTCACCGCCGCTGGCTCCGGGCTCGGTTGGGCCGCCTCGTCGGCCGGGCCCTCCGTGGGCCTCGGTGTCTCCCAGTTCGGCTCCGGGCGGGCCGTCGCCGACGGTGTCTCCGGTTTGCCCGCGCGTGCCGGGTCTCGGCGGAACACCGCGGTGCCGCGTGCCAGGTCGTGGCCGATCGACACGGCGTCGATGTCGGCCGACGCCCACTGCTGCTGGCCCTCACGCACCTCCGTGCGCACCTTCAGCCGGCCCTGCACGACGACCGGCTGGCCCACCTCGACCGATGCGGCCACGTTGGCGGCGAGCTGGCGGTTGGCCCACACCGTGAAGAAGTTGGTGTGCCCGTCCGCCCACAGGCTCTTCTCCCGGTCCCAGTAGCGCGCGGTCACCGCCAGCCGGAACCGGGCCGACGGGCCCGCCGCCGACTCGCGGTAGACCGGCTGGGTCGCCACGTTGCCCACCACACAGACGATGGTCTCGTTCATGTCCTCGCTCCCCTCCCCCGCCCGGCGCCTCGTGCGGCCGGGCGGACACACGCACGGGTCCGCCCCGTACGGCTGCGTCTGCTGCGTCCGCTGCGTCTGCTGCGTCCGCCGTGCCTGCGCGTACCGACCGCCGTACGGCGGCCCACGACCGCCGCGACTGCCGAACGACGGCCGTACCTCGCCCTACCGCTGCCGTACGCGCCCGCACACCCGCCGACCGCACGCACGCCCGCCGTCCTTTCGGCCGGACCCGCCGTGCGATCGCCGTGACCTCAGACTGCCTCCGCCGGGCCGGGCCCGCCGAGCGCTGTGGACACCCCCCTCGCCTGTGGAAAACCCCGTCACCCGTACGGGTGGCACGCCTTCCCGATCCCCCTCACCCACCCCCTCGCCCGCCCCCTCGCCCCCTCACCCACCCCGAAGGGCACCGGAGGCCGTCACACCATCCCCGTCCCGGACCGCACCACCCGCCCGTACTGCTCCCGCACCTCCCGGTACCGCAACAGCTCCGCCGCCACCGGCTCGAGCACCCGGGCCCGGCCACAGCTCGCGGCGGCCTCCCGCAGGCGCCGTTCCGCGTCCTGGCCGTAGCGCCGGGCCGGCCCCCTGGCCGCCATCCGGCACCCCCACTCCACCAGGGGACCGCCGACGATCCCGAGCACCATCAGCAGCACCGGAACCCCGAGGTTGGGCGCCATCACCCCGAAGATCTGCCCCGCGAGCCACACGCCGCCCGCGACCTGCAGCAGCGTCATCGCGGCCTGGACCAGCACCGCCGCCGGCCACCAGCCCGGCCGGGGCGGCCGCCCGGGCGGCAGCCCGGCATGCGCCGCCAGCTCGTCCAGCGTCTCGGACAGTCCCTGGGAGCCCCGTACGGCGGCCTCGCGCATCGCCTGCGCCCAGGGCGCGGGCAGTCCGGCCGAGGCGTGGTCGGACACCGTACGGACGGCCTGCTCCACGCGCTGGCGGGCCGTGGCCTCCTCCTCGGCGACCGGGGCGCGCACCGGGAGGCGACCCGTGTTGGGTTCGCCGCGGCCCTGGTACCAGCGCCACAGCCGCAGCCAGGGCGTACCGCAGGCGCGGTTGGCGTTGCGCAGCCAGGCGCGCTCCGCGGCCTCGCCCGCCGCGGTGGCGCCCACCGCGTCCGCGAGCCGTGCGGCGAACTCCTCGCGGGCCTGCTCGCTCAGGCCGACCCGCTTCCCGGCGGCGTAGACGGGCCGCAGCTCGGCCGCGGCGGCGTCCACGTCGGCCGCGACCCGGCGGGCCGCCGCACCGCGCTCCCCGACGAACTGCCCGAGCGCCTCGCGCAGTTCGCCGACGCCTTCGCCGGTGAGCGCGGACAGCGCGAGCACGTTGGCGCCGGGTTCGCCGTACTCGCCCAGCGCGACGCCGTCCTCGTCCAGCAGCCGCCGCAGGTCGTCCAGAACCTGGTCGGCGGCGTCCCCGGGCAGCCGGTCGACCTGGTTGAGGACGACGAACATGATCTCGGCGTGGCCGGCCATGGGCCGCAGATAGCGCTCGTGCAGGACGGCGTCGGCGTACTTCTCCGGGTCGACGACCCAGATCACCGCGTCGACCAGCTTCAGGATCCGGTCGACCTGTTCGCGGTGCTGTACGGCGGCGGAGTCGTGGTCGGGCAGGTCGACCAGGACCAGCCCGCGCAGCTGCGCCTCGGCGTCCGCGCTCTGCAGCGGGCGGCGGCGCAGCCGGCCCGGGATGCCGAGCCGGTCGATGAGGCTCGCGGCACCGTCGCTCCAGCTGCACGCGATGGGCGCGGCCGTGGTCGGCCGCCGTACGCCGGTCTCCGAGATCGGCACTCCGGCGAGCGCGTTGAACAGCTGCGACTTGCCGCTGCCGGTGGCACCCGCGATGGCGACGACGGTGTGCCGGCCGGAGAGTTTGCGGCGGGCCGCCGCCTCGTCCAGGACGCGGCCCGCCTCGGCGAGGGTGGGGCTGTCCAGGCGGGTGCGGGAGAGCCCGACGAGCTCGCGCAGGGCGTCCAGGCGGGAGCGCAGCGGGCCGTCGTACGCCAGGGGGGCGGGGGTGTGGCTGCCCGAGCCGCCGCGGCTCGTGCTCGCGAGGGCGGCGCTGCTCTCGGCGGCGAGGGCGGCGGCGTTGGCCTCCGTGACGCGCCGGGCGATGAGGCCGTCGTCCCAGGACTCGGAGGAGTCGGAGTCGGAGTCCGCGTCGGCGGCGGGAGCGGGGGCGGGCACGCGAGCGGGGGCGGTGGGGGTGGGGGTGGGGGTGCCCTGCGTGTCGCCTGTGGCCTGACGCGGAGAGGGAGGGTGGGGGAGGTGGAAGGCGGGGCCGCCACCCGAGTCGGCGTTCTTCGTCGGGCCCCTGCCCCGGTTTTCGTCCCGGCTCTCGTCCCGGCTCTCATCCCGGTTCTCGCCCCGCGCGGGCCCGTCCGAGTCGGCTTGCTCGCCGCGCACGCGCGCGGGACCGCCGTTTTCGCCGCCGTCGGCGTCCATGCCGCCACCGATCACGGCCGCGGAGTTCCCGCCGGCCTGATCACCCTTCTCGGTGACGTTCCCCCGACTGCTCTCGGAGGTCCTCCCGACGGCGGAGCCGGAGAGGCCCCCGGAGTCGCTCCCGGCGCCGCCCACCGGGAGGCCGGCGGTGGCTCCGTCCGAGGCTCTCGGACCCGCGCCGGGGCCGTCTACGCGGCCGCTGTGTTCCACGTGTCCTCTGTGCTCGGTGTGATGCGAGTGCTCCGAGTGCTCCGAGTGCTCCGTGTGATCCTGGTCAGTGACGGCGGCCACCGGTCACCTCTCCTTCTGCAGTACGGACAGCGCGGCGATGAGTTCGGCCTGGGGCTCGGGATTGACCTCCAGGGCGTAGAGCGGGGCGAGGCGCCGGTCGCGTTCGCGATACACCACGCGGTCCACGCGCTCACTGAGCAGCCGCCCCGCTCGGTCGCGCAGCCGCAGCGCGCCGTGGGCGCCCAGCCGCTCGGCGAGCCCCTCGCCCGCGCTGCGCGCCCGGCGTCCGCCGAGCAGCACGGTGGCGACCAGGGCGGCGACGACCTCGGCGTCCGGAGCGGTGGTCCGCTCCAGCTCCCGCACCTCGTCCTCGGCGTACTCCTCCAGCTCGCGCCGCCAGCGCCGTACGGCGAGCCCGATACGGTGCTCGGCGCTCTCCGCGGAGGGGTCACGCCCGGCGAGCCCGGGGGCGTCCGCGGCGGGCTCGCGCCGCCAGGCGTCGTCGACGCGCTCGTCGGCGGCGGTGACCGCGCACAGCAGCAGGGCGGCCAGGCTCTCCACGAGGGCGTCCAGGAGTTCCGCGGCGGTGCAGTCCAGCGGGAAGGCCCGCCAGCGTTTCAGGGCGTCCCCGGCCAGTACGGCGCCGGACTGGAGCCGGCCACGCACGCGCGCGTGCTCGTTGTCGTAGGCGCCGTCCACGGCGGCGGTGAGCCGGAGGGCGGCCGCGTACTGGGCGGCGGCGGCACCGGCCAGCTCGGGCACGCGGGACTTGAGGGAGTCGAGGACGCCGTACACCGTACGGGCCATGACCTGCCGCCGGGCGGCGGGATCCTGGGCGTGGTGGGCGAGCCAGCTCTTCAGGGGCGCCACGGCGGTGGCGGGCAGCAGCCCCGCTCCCCAGGCGGACTCGGGCAGCTCGGGCACGGTGAAGCGGGGTACGTCGCCGAGGCCGGCCTTGGTGAGCAGGGCGCCGTACTGGCGGGAGACCTCGGAGACGACCTGGTGGGGCACCCGGTCCAGGACGGTGACGAGGGTGACGTCGTACTCCTTCGCGGTGCGCAGCAGGTGCCAGGGGACCGCGTCGGCGTAACGGGCGGCCGTCGTGACCATGATCCAGATGTCGGCTGCGCAGATCAGCTCGGCGGCGAGGGCACGGTTGTCGGCGATCAGGGAGTCGACGTCGGGGGCGTCGAGGAGGGCGAGGCCGCGCGGGAGGGTGTCGGCGGTCTCGACGTGCAGCACGCGCACGGGCTCCTCGCTGCCGGAGAGCAGGAAGTCGTCGGCAGGGTCCTGGCGGGGCGCCCACACGCGCGTGAGGTCGGGCAGCACACGCATGCTGCTGAACCAGTGATGATCTTCCGGATGGCAGACCAGCACCGGTGTCCGGGTGGTCGGCCGGAGCACACCGGCCTCGCTCACCCGGCACCCGACCAGGGAATTGACGAGTGTCGACTTGCCCGCGCCGGTGGACCCGCCGACGACGGCCAGCAACGGCGCGTCCGGCTCCCTGAGGCGGGGTACGAGGTAGTCGTCGAGCTGCGCGAGGAGTTCGTCGCGGTTGGCACGCGCGCGTGGGGCTCCGGGCAGGGGCAGCGGAAAGCGTGCGGCGGCGACACGGTCGCGCAGCGCGGAGAGTGTGTCGATCAGCTGAGGCCGTACGTCCAAGGTCACCACATGCGAAGAATGCCCAATTTTAGGGGAATTCTGAAGCATATAGACATGTCTGCGTGCCGACAGAACAGAACGGACAGAAGGGACTACCGGGACACGGGCACAGGCCAGGCATAACGAGTGCACAACACCCGGTGCGTCAGACGCCAAAAGCGATGCACGATTCGTACCTGCCTGCGATTATCAGGACCGCTTCACCGAACCTCCACATCGAGCCACGGAGGCGAAGCGTCAGGGTCAAGGAACGGGGAGCTTTATCCTTGGTCCCGCCACCAGGCCCCCGTAGCTCAGTGGATAGAGCAGGCGCCTTCTAAGCGCTTGGCCGCAGGTTCGAGTCCTGCCGGGGGCGCAAACTGCCCATGACCAGCGGAAACGCTGGTCATTTCCTTTGCCCCGACCGATGCACATCGCTATCAGGCCAAGCGCCTTGACTGTCCACGATCGTGGGCACATGGTTGGGGGCATGGCAGATGAGCGCTACAACATCGGGCCCATGGCTGCCTCATGGCTGCGCGCCCTCAAAGCACAGAACAAGTCAGAGAACACGATCCGGATCTACGGGAACGCGACGAAGCAGTTCGCCGAGTTCCTGCTCGACGAAGAGAACGGCTATCGGCCGACCATCGACAAGGATCGCAAGAGCACCGGCAGGGCAGCGCCGGGCGACCTCGACGAGCTGCACCGCGAGCACGTCGAGGCGTACATCGCCGCCACCATCAAGCGGACATCACCGGCGAACGCTCACCAGCACTACCGGGCGCTGCGAACCTTCTTCAACTGGCTGGAGGACGAGGAGGAGATCGACCGCACCCCCATGCGGACGATGAAGCCGCCGGCCGTGCCCGAGAAGGAAGTGCCCGTTATCGCCGACGACGCCCTCGGCAAGCTGCTCAAGACGTGCAAAGGCAAGACGTACGCCGACCGGCGCGACACGGCGATCATGATGCTGTTCCTCGACACCGGCGTGCGGCTCAGCGAACTGAGCGAGCGTCGGGTCGGCGACCTCGACCTCGACATGATGGTGCTGCGGGTGCTCGGCAAGGGCGAGAAGTGGCGCAGCGTGCCGTTCGGCCGGACGTGCGCGACCGCGCTCGACCGGTACATGCGGGCCGCTGCGAAGCACAAGGGGAAGCCGCTCACCGAGGACATGTGGCTTTGGTGGGGCGACCGGGGCCAGAAGGGGAACCGGCTCACGCACTGGGGTGTCGGGACGATGATCGAGCGCCGTTGCCAGGAAGCCGGGATAGACCATATCCACCCGCATCAGTTCCGGCACACCTTCGCGCACCTGTGGAAGCTGCACGGCGGCAACGACGACGACCTGATGCGCATCACGGGATGGAGATCGCGGCAGATGCTGTCCCACTACGCGGCGTCGGCCGGCGCCGAGCGAGCCCGCGTCGCGCACGCGCGCCTGAGCCCGGCTGACAGGCTCGCCTAGACAGACCTGCGCCCCGGTGCCCGACTCGTCGGCGAGAGTCGGATGCCGGGGCGTACGCGTGCGGTCCGGTGGGGGGTTAGTGGACTCGCCGCACCTCAAGGTTCCCGACGAGCTGCGGCAGCCTGGTGCACAGAAGTGCGAGCGCCGCAGCCTCGTCAATCTGCTGGGGATCGTGGGCAAGTCGTACGTATGTCCCGAAGTCGCGGTACATGAGCGGCGTACCGGCGTCGAGTTCTGCTCGCTCGACTCGCACCTCTGTCAACCTGACCCCCTTACCCGCCGGATTCGAGCAGCACTAATCGAACCGGCGTTCGACACGCGCGAGGCTCGATCACTGTACGACGTGGGGGGTCGTTCGCACAGTGCGTATCACTCGCAACAGTGGGTTACTTGGCCACCGCAATGGAAAGCGCTAAACCTGCCTTCACAGAAATCGTGCGAGGCGTTCGAGCGCTACGCTTCGGCGTCCCATCGATCTGCGACTGCCTGCGCCTTTTCGTCCGATTCGGCGTTCGAGCCGATCACTCGGATCAGCTTCGCCGGTGCGCCGGTCGACAGCTCGTCGTCGGTGTACCCGATCACCTGCAGGTGCGCGGCAGCGGCGACGATCGCGCGGTCGAGTTCGAGGCCGGCCGCGATGGCGGACACGAGCTGCGGGGTGATGTTGTACCCCTGCGCGGCGACGATCTTGCCGATAAGGCTCTTACTCGGCATCCAGCCGGTTTCCGGGTCCACGGCGACAGCGGCGAACTCTCTCGTCGACATGCGCCGGTCCACGCCGACGTGCTGCCTCACGAGTTCCGTGAGTGCGTCCCGCTGCTGTGGCATCCCTCCGCCTCTCTAGGCTCATTTGTCCACGCCCAAACTCGGACGTATGCGCGAAATCGCAGGTCAGGGCGTACAACCTTTTTCAACTGCCTGACATTGTCCACGATCAGGGGCAGCCGTGGGGCGGCAGGGGGAAGGAAGGGCTGATTCTTAATGCCTCGTTAAGGCTGCCCACGATCGTGGACAGCGTTCTAGCGGTGTGCTCTACTGGAGCTGTCCACGAACGTGGGCAGCTAAGCGGAGGCTCGATTCATGACCCTTGCCCGGCTGTATCTGACCGACAGCGACGTGCTGCGCGGGCTGATGAACTGGGCGCCCGGCGGTGGCTCACTGGAGATCCGGAAGCTCGCCGACGCCGTCGGCGTCTCGAAAAGCAAGATCGGCGCGCTGCTGACCGGCGAGCGACCTTCGGTCACGGAGGACGTTGCCGACCGCATATGCGAAGCGCTCGACGTACGCCGAGACGCTCTTTTTTTCGACCCACTGTCCACGCCCACGGGCGTGGACACCGACCGCAAAGGGGCACGACGTGAACACGAACGAGCGCCGGATGCAGCTACAGCTCGCGGCGCATCTCAGTTGGGCGAACACGGCGGACCGGTCGGCCCGTACCGCCGCCGCCCGTAAGGCATCGCATCACACGCGGTTCCTCGACATGGCGCGCGAGAAGCACCCGAACGCAAGCGAGCAGCAGATCGAGCAGGTCGCCGAGTCGCTGCGCAGCGCGCATTACAAGGCGCTCGCCCTCAAGTCGGCCGCTGCTCGCCGCGCGAAGCGCGAGGCCGCGCAGGCGCAGAAGAGGGCCGCGACCGAGCGGCAGCTCGCGCAGTACCGCCCCGCCGCCTGATCCACCCCGGACGCGAGTCGGGGCCGACCCGGACCGGCATCCGGAACGACCCCTGTCGGCTCGCTCCCCACCAACCAGAAAGTGAGGCACGTGCCTTGAGCGCACAGCCTATCCCCCTCCCCCTTCGCAGGGTCCTCGCGCCGAGGATCGACCCGCAGCTCGCGGCCGTCGAGGTCGCGATCGACTTCCTGAACTTGCCCACCGTGCGGCCGCCGTTGGTCCGCGAGGACGGCGTACACGTCGTCGTCGCCGACGGCGAGCAGTTCGCCCGCTGGGTGTTCGCGCTCGGCGGCGACGTGAACCGCGCGCCGCAGCTCGACGGCGCGTCGCTGTGGACGCTGCGCACCGAGACGCCGAAGCGCGACGACGGCTCGACCGTCCGGATCCTCGTGCACGTCGCCCTCGTGCACGACGAGTTCGTGCCCGCCGAGTTCCGCGGCGAGGTGTCGGCATGAGCGTGACCCCCGACCCGTTCGCGGCGCCTGGCCGTAACCGACCCGACCCGAGCCCGGCCGCGATCGCCGCGCTCGTCGAGTGCCGCAGGGCGAAGGAACTCGCCGACGGCGCCCGCACGGTGGTCGCCGACATGCCCGGGCAGCCGGACGTGTCCGCAGCCGGCGGCGAGGTGCTGTTCGTCGTGCAGCCGAAGACGCTCGCCGACTGGCAGCGGTGGCTCGACCGGCTCGGCGTCGACGACGCGCGCGGCGACTCGAACGGCGTCGCGATGGCCGTCCGCTGCACGCTCGGCGGCATCCGCGCCCGCCTCGTCGGCTACGGCGTGCCCGCCCTGTACGGCGCCGCGCTGCCCGTCCGCCCCGCCCGCAGGACGGCGGCCCGCTCATGAGCGCCGAGAACGTCGCCGACGTCGTCGCGCTGCTACTCGTCGCCGCCCTGCTCATCCTCGCTTCGTCCTGTGGGGGCTCCCGATGACCGACCAGAACACACCCGTCGACGGGCCGTACCGCATCACGGCCGAGCCGTTCCCGACCGGCGTGACGCTCGACGTCGAGCCGTTCGTGCAGCGCGTCGTGACCGACGTCGTCGAGGCGCTGCTCACCGACCGGTTCCTCGACCGGTTCGACGGGCTCGTCGACATGCAGGCGCGTGACCCGCACCTGATCGAGCGGCCGGGCGACCTGCCGTTCGAGGGGCTCGTCGACGACCTCGTCGCGGTGGTGCGCACCAGGCTGCCCGTCTACGGCAGGCAGTGCGCGAACCTCGCCGAGCGGCTGCTCGTGCTGCGGCTCGCCGGACAGGTGCGGTCGCTCGCCGAACGCCGTGCGATCCCCGCGCAGCATGCCGAAGGGAGTGCTGCCGCGTGAGCGCGCTCGACGACGCCCGCCGCGCGGCGGCCGAGCTGCTGCGCCAGACGACCGGCAGCGAACTGCCCGAGTGGCGGCCGACGTTCCTCGGCACCGCGAACGAGCCGAACGCAATCGGACCCGTGTGCACCGACCCCGATCACGTCGAGTCCGAGGACCCGTCGGCGTTCGGGTGCTGCCCCGAGCCGATCATCGCGGTCGACCCGCCGCTCGTCGACTACCTCGTCGCGCTGCTCAACGGCGACCGCGAGCGGGGCGAGCAGTGAACGCCCGGCAGGAAGTGCTCGCCGCGATGCTGCGGGCCGGGTACGGGCAGCCGGTCGCCGAGCTGCTGCTCGACCAGGTCGAGCGCGACGCGGTCGCCAGTGAGAAGGACACCCGCGGCGGATCGCCGCGACAGGGCGAGTCCACTCACCGGCACGGGCTGCCCTGCGAGTACCCCGAGGCGCTGCCGTGCCGCTGCTCGGACCGTCCGGCCGACGTGCAGAGCAGTTGGGCGGTCGCCCGGTGACCGAGCCGAAGTGGGCCCATGACACCGAGCGGGGCCGGTACTACACCGACCCCGCCGGGGGGCCAGACCTAATCAGCGTCACGAACGTGTTGTCGACGTCCGTGCACAAGCCTGCGCTTGTGCCGTGGGGCGCGGGGCTCGTCGCCGACGCCGTCATCGCCGACCCGGTCGTCGTCGCCCGCCGGGCGCGCACCGAGCCGAGCGCGCTGCGCAAAGAACTCGTCGCCGTGCCTCGCCAGTACACCGAGCGGGCGCAGAACCTCGGTACCCGGATCCACAACCGGGCGCAGGCCGACGTGTTGGGCGTGCCGTACGCGGCCGACCCTGAGGTCGAGCCGTACGCGCGGCAGCTCGCCCGCTGGTTCCGTCTGTGGCGAGTCGACCTCGCGAACGACGTCGAGGCGGTCGAGACGACCGTGATGCACCGCGCCCGCGGCTACGCCGGAACCGGCGATCTGTGGGTGTGGCTGCCGACCGGCCGGTTCCGACGGCGGCAGTTGTGGCTCGTCGACTACAAGACGTCGGCGAACAAGCCCGCCGACACGGTGTACGACGAGCAGCCGCTGCAGCTCGCCGCGCTGCGGCACGCGCCCGAGTGGCTGCTGCCCGACGACACGACCGAGCCCGCGCCGCGCGTGCACCGAACCGCGCTGCTCAACCTGCGCCGCGGCTCGCACCGGTTCATCGAAGTGCCGTCCGGTCGCCGCGTGTTCCGCGCGTTCCTCGGCGCCCTCGCGACCGCCCGCTATCTCCACACCGCGCCCGGCTCGTACCCGACGGTCGTACCGCCGTGGGCGCCTGGTGCATCCGAACGAAAGGCAGCGTGACCCATGGGATCGCGCATCATGACCATGAAAAGGCAGGCGGCTGAACTCGGCCGCATCCGCACCGGTTACAGCCGGCCGAACCCGAAGCCGGACGGCAAGCCGATCCCCGTCCGCTCGAAAACCTTCGTCCTCACCTCGCACAGCCGCGAGTACGTCGAGCGCGCCGCCGAGCTGTACGGCGGAACGGTCGAGCAGTGGACCCCGCAGGGGCAGAACGTCGCGCAGTGGCGTGTCATCACGACGGCGAGCGAGCTGCGGGCGATCCTGCCCGCCGGCGACCCGCTGTCGCAGTCTTACGAGTTCTGGACCGGCGGCGGCTGCTCGCGGCGCTGCGACGGCGTGACCGAGCGGATCAGCGGTAAGCCCTGCATCTGCCTCGCGCAGTACGGCGAGGACTGGCACGAGCGGTCGCCGAAGCAGGTATGCCGCCCGACCTCGCGGGTCGGTGTGTTCCTGCCGGACCTGCCCGACCTCGGCGTGTGGCGGCTTGAAACGAAGTCGTACTACGCGGCCGACGCTATGGCGGGCGGGCTCGACATCGTGCTGCAGGAAACCGAGGGCCGCGGGCTCATGCCCGTGCGCATGTGGATCGAGCAGCGCAAGGTCGTCCGCAACGGCGAGACGAAGAATTTCCCCGTCGTCATGCTCGTGCCGGCGATCCCGAAGCTGCGACACGCACTGAGTGGGCCGATCAGCACCGCAGCGGCGCTCGACCCGAGCAGCCTCGACCGGCGCGCGATCGAGGCCGCGCCCGCCGAGCCCGTCGACTACCGCGCCGAAGCTGTCAAGTGCCGCACCGCCGACGAGGTGCTGCAGGTGTGGCAACGGGCTCGGGCGGCCGGCCACGGCGACGACCTCGAGCTGCGCGACGACCTGAAGCGGATCGCCGACGACATCGCGCGCGGCGTCGACCCGCACACGGGCGAGATCGGCGACCAGGACGACGAGGAGGGGCTCGGCGACGAGGACATCGACGAGGGCGTCGTCGACGCCGAGTTCGTCGACGAGGGCGAGCCGACCGGCACCGAACCGCCGGTCGCCGATCCGTCGGCCGTGACGTGGCCGACGGCGGCACAGCCCGGATCGGCGGCCCGGTGATGTGGCACCTCAGTCGGCTCGCCGCGTTCGACCTCGAGACGACCGGCGTCGACACCGAGACCGACCGGATCGTGACCGCCGCCGTTCACGGACTCGGCGGCAGCGAGTCGCGCGAGTCGCGCGAGTGGCTCGCCGACCCCCGCATCGAGATCCCCGCGGAGGCGACCGCCGTTCACGGCATCACGACCGAGCAGGCACGCAAGGACGGCGACCCGGCCGACCAGGTTGCCGACCAGGTCGCCGAGTTCCTCGCCGTGCAGGTGCGCGACGGCGTTCCGGTCGTCGGGCACAACGTCTCGTACGACCTCACGCTGCTCGACCGCGAGCTGCGCCGGTACACGCTGCCGACGCTCGCCGAGCGGCTCGGCGACCGGCCGCTGCACGTCATCGACACGCGTGTGCTCGATCAGCACGCCGTGCCGTACAGGAAGCGGCCGAGCGAGACGCAAGGCGCGCGGCAGCTCGTCACCCTCGCGCAGTTCTACGGCGTGCCGTGGGACGACGAGTCGGCGCACGGCTGCTCGTACGACGCGTACGTCGCCGCCGTGATCGCGTTCCGGATCGGCGACCTCGCGCACAGGCGGCGCCGCGACTGGCCCGAGCGCGTGCTCGCCGAGCGGCGCCTGCGGTTCAACGCGTTCCGCGACCTCACCCTCGCCGAGCTGCACGAGCGACAGATCGAGTGGGCCGCCGAGCAAGCGGCCGGGCTGCAAAACCACTTCCGCAAGACCGACCCCGCCGCCGTCGTCGACGGCTCGTGGCCGCTGCGCCCCTGGGTCGAGCCGAACGCCACTGAAGGGGCACCCGCATGACCGACCAGAACATCATCGGATTCGACGTCGACCGCAACGGCGACGCGGCGATCGTCGTCGCCGTGCAGCGCGACGGCTCGTACACCGTGCGCGCCGACCGCGTGTGCAAGATCCTCGCCGCCGAGCTGCTGCGCGGCATAGCCGACCGGCTCGTCGCCGAGCACGGCAACGGGCTGTGCACCCCGGAGCCCGCGCAGCAGCGACCGCGCGAGGACGAGGCAGCCGACCCGTACAGCGGCCGTCTCGACCGCGACCGGCGGGTGTGGCGCGACCCGCGCGGCGACTCGTGGGATCTGACGCTCACGTGGGCCGACTGGACCGAGCGGGAGTGGAAGTGGCACGGCACGACCGGCCAGTTCGGCGAGCCGATCCTGCGGTGCGACGACGGCGAGGCGCAGCCGCTCGGCGTGCTGCGCGCCCTGTACGGGCCGATCACGCCCGTGATGGGCGGTGCCGCGTGACGACGATCCCCGGGCTGCTCGCGCCCGCCGAACTCACCCGGCTCACGCTCGGCGCCGATGCCCCGGCCGAGTTCCGCGTGATCGGACTCGACCTGTCGCTGCGGTCGACCGGCGTGTGCCTGCCGGACGGCACGACGTACCGGATCCGCACCCGCGACAAGGACGGCGACCGGCGCCTCGTGCACATCCGCTCGGACATCCGCGACGACCTCGCCGAGTGGCAGCCGCACCTCGTCGTGATCGAAGACCTGCCGATCCACGCGAAAGCGTCGGGCATCACGGGCATGGTCCACGGCGTCGTGCGCTGCGAACTCGCCGACGCCGACGTGCCGTACGCGTACGTCGTGCCCGCGACGCTGAAGAAGTACGCGACGGACAACGGCAACGCAGACAAGCGGGAAATGGCCGCCGCGGCGTACCTCGCAGCCGGCGCCGAGTTCCCCGGCGACCTGAACGCGAAGGGCGAGGGCGGCGACATGTGCGACGCCTGGTGGCTGCGCGCGGCTGGTCACGACTGGTGCGGGCTGCCGCTGTTCACCATGCCGCAGGATCAGCGCGACCGGCTGAGCAAAGCAAAGTGGCCCGAGCGGTTCCTGCAGCGGTACGTGATGGGGGCAGCCGCGTGAGCCTCCGGATCGGTTCTCTGTGCTCGGGATACGGCGGGCTCGACATCGCGGTCGCCGACGTCCTCGGCGCCTCGGTCGCCTGGCACTGCCAGTACGACCCCGACGACAAGAACCAGTACGCCGCGCGCATCCTCGCGCATCACTGGCCGCACGTCCCCAACCACGGCGACATAACGGCCGTCGACTTCGAGCAGGTCGAGCCGGTCGACGTCCTCACGGCGGGGTTCCCCTGCCAAGACCTGTCCCTCGCCGGTAAGCGCGCCGGGATCGCCGAGGGCACCCGCTCGGGCCTGTGGCTGCACGTCGCCCGCGCGATCCGAATCCTGCAACCCCGTTTGGTGGTGATCGAGAATGTGCGCGGCATCCTCTCAGCGAAAGCTGATCGCGGAGTGGAACCCGGAACTGAGGATCTGGACAGTGCCGGAACCGGCGGAGCAGCCCTCATTCTTCGCGCTCTTGGCGCCGTTCTCGGCGACATGGCCGACCTCGGGCTCGATGCGGAATGGGCAGGCATACGCGCTGCGGAGGTCTGGGCTACACACGACCGGTTCCGCGAGTTCATCCTCGGATGGCCCCGCGACGCTGCTGCCGACGCCGACGACGAAGGAACACAACGGTCCGGGCAGGCCGGACGGGAATCGGAACGACACGCTGCGGGCGAGGGTCGCAGCGCTGCCGACGCCGCGGGCGAGGGACTCGAAGGGAGTCGGGTACGAGGACGGGCTACCGGCGGTCGTGAAGCTGCTGAAGACGCCGACGGCTCAGATCGCGGTGAACGGCGGCTCGCAGCATCCGGACAAGCGGAAGAGCGGGGGGCACGGTCCGACGCTGGCCGACGAGGTCGAGTTCTTGCTGCCGGACGGGGCGGGGGCGAGGCGGCTGTCGAGCCAGCCTGCCCGACCTGCGGGTGCGGCGAGTCCTTCCACGACGCCGGGGGATTCTGCGCCGGCTGCCAGCACTGCACCGACCCCGAACTCGGCCGACCCGTCTGCGACGACGACTGTCCCGTCTGCGCGGCCGGGGAAGCTGCTGCCGACACCGCGGGCACTGGACGGGGCGAAGGGCGCCGTATCGCGCACGGCGTCGACCGAGCGCCGGGTACGGGAGGGCACGGCGAACCTGCCCGAGGCGGTGCTGAGCGCGTTCTCGCCGGTGGAGCTGCTCGCGCAGGGGCCGGTGTACCCGCTGCCGATGCTGCCGACGCCGGGCGCGCACGATCACGGCAGCGCGGGGCAGACAGCGGAGTCGAGGGAGGAGACGGGGCATCAGGTCGACTTGTCGCACCGGATCAAGTCGATATCGAGTGGGGTGAGTACGGCCCCGCGATCGCGCGGTGGGAAACGGCGCTCGGCCGGTCCGCCCCCCGACCAACTGACGATCGAGGTCGCCTGAGCGCCGAGTTCGTCGAGTGGATGATGGGGCTCCCCGCCGGTCACGTCACCGGCGTGCCCGGTCTGCCGCGCACGGCGCAGCTCAAGGCGCTCGGCAACGGCGTCGTGCCGCAGCAGGCTGCCGCAGCCTTGCGGTACCTGCTCGACCGCGCGCAGATACGGATCGCGGCGTGAACGGGCTCGCCCCGACGATCGGCGGCTCGCGGTCCGGCTACGGGCTGCGGGTCCGTCTCGACAACCCATGGGGAGCGAAGGCGCTCGCCGCCGGCGACTTCCGATGCCCGTGCGGACACGCCGAGGACGCCGTCGGACACGCCGAGACCGAGGCGCTCGCGGTCCGCTACGCCCGCCACCAGCGCGACGAGTGCCCGATTCCCGAGATCCGCGAGCGGGCCGCACGCCATTACGCCCGCCTGCAGCAGTCCCTCAGCAAACGACGGAGGAAGTAACCCATGCCCAAGCTCGACAAAGACGCGGCCGTCGAGGTCAAGCTCGACAGTGCCGCCGGTCTGCTCGAACAGTCCCTCACCGACGAGCAGCGCCGCGGGCTGTTCGAGCACCCCGGCATGCGGGTGATCGCGATCGTCGAACTCGCGAGCGTCACGTACACCGGGCACGCCACCAGCGAGGACAAGGCGCCGCAGGTGAAGCTCAGGATCACGACCGCTGAGGCGGCGCAGGACAACGACCAGGCGGCGCAAGTCCTCGAGGTCGCCCGCGCGATGATGCGGCGCCGCAAGATGAACAACACGCTCGACGAGGTCGGCCCCGGCGGCACGGTCGTCGAGGACGCGGTACGCGAGGCGCTCGCCAGTCACCCGACCGAAGTCGAGTACGAGCACCACCAGGCGCAGCAGGACGCACGCCGGGGACGCGAGCGCCGCAGCCGGATCGAGCAGCACGGGTGACACGCCCACCCGGCAGCAACGGCGGTGCGCGGCGCGAGCGATGCCGCTGCGGCCGAACCGTGCTGCGGCAGCTCGTCGGCAACCGGGCGGCGCTCGACGTCACCGCCGACGCCGACCCGCTGTCCGCTGCAGCGGCGGCCGAGCTGCGCGAGCCGAACCGGCTCGACTGGTGCGTGCGGCAGCGCAAGGGCGGCCCCGACCTCGCGTGGGTCGACCGGCGTAATCACCCGGCCGACTGCGACCGCCCCCACGTGATCGACCACAAGTGCACGGCACCTGCCCCTGCTGCCCATGCCCACGGGCGCGGGCAACAGGGGCGGCGCCCCCGAAACACCTCGGTTCCCGAGGGACAGCTCACCCTCGGATAGGAGAACTCCGATGCCATGGTTCGTCGTTGACGACAACGCCGACACACACCCGAAGATGATCGCCGCAACGAACGCGGCGCTCGGGCTGTGGCTCAAGTGCGGGGCGTACGCGGCACGTCATCTGACCGACGGCATCGTGCCGGGCGCCGTCGCCAAGATGTACGGCTCGGCGCCGCAGATCAAGAAACTCACGGCGGCCGGTCTGTGGCACACCTCGGGCCACGACTGCTCGCACCCGAAGTGCCTGCAGCCGGCTGCCGGTGACTTCGTGATCCATGACTACCTCGTGTACAACCCGTCGCGCCGCGACGTCCTCGCGAAGCGCGAGCGGGCGGCGGCGAAGAAGCGGAAGCAGCGCGCCGTGCAGGATGCGCGCGAAGGTCTCGAGGCTTTCGGCGGCGAATCGCACGAGAATCGCGGCGGATTCGACGACGATCCGGATCCGAATCACTCATCGGAATATGACGATCCCGCAGGTCGCGGCGGTGCGTCCCCGAGGGACAGCCGGGGGACTCGCACGCGCGCGACCCCCTCCCCTCCCCTCCCCTCCCATCAGGGGGGTGCAGATAGAGAGCCGTCTGCAGGCGGTCGCGGGCGCGATCCTCTCTCTCTGATCGCCGCCGACTGGCAGCCGAGCGACGAGGACGTCGCCGCCGCGCAGCTCGCCCGAGCCGACGCCGGTCGCGAGCAGCTCACCCCGCAGCAGATCGGCCTCGTCACCCGCAAGTTCCGGCAGCGGATGCTCGACGACCAGGTGCGCGCCGCAGGCTTCGGCGGCCGGTGGCAGCAGTGGGCCGAGAACGAGCGCACCGAGCAGCCCGCCGTCGGCGGCAACGTCGTCCACCTTCCCGCCATGACCCGCGGACAGCAGCAGCGGGCCGGACTCGACCGCCTCGCACAGCAGTTGGACGGAGGCCACACCGCATGACCTTGAAAGAAACCCTTGAGCTGCTGCGGCAGATCGCCCTCGTCGACGACCGCGTCGTGCGGCTCGACGACACCGAGCAGGCTGCGCAGCTCACGATGTGGGCGGCGATCCTGCGCGACGTGCCGCTGCCGTTCGCCGGGCAGGCGGTCGGCGACCACTACGCGACGAGCGCGTTCCCGATCATGCCGAAGGACATCGCCGAGCGGTGGCGTGCCGAGTCACGCCGACGGCTCGACCGGCACGTCGGCACGTTCGAGCCGTGCGCGTACCCGCACCTCGACCCCGACGACATCCCCGGGTACCGGGCAGCGCTGCGTGCCGAACGTGACGGAGTGCGCCGCGGCGCCGACGACCCGATCGAGCTGCGGGCGCTGCTCGCCGGATCCGAGCCGGCTGCGGCTGGTCGGCCGAACGAGGCGTACCTGCAGGCGCGCGAGGCGCTGCGCGTTGCCCGCGATACGGCTCGCACCGCGCCGCAGGAAAGCGGGGCGACGTCATGACCGGCCGCCGTCCGCTCGGCGAGGACGTACCCGACGGCACGTTCGGCGGCGCCCGCCCCCTTCGCCGTGACTGGCAGACCGAGCCCGACCCGGACGAGCAGCAGCACCTCGCCGACCCGCTGCTCGCCGAGCTGTGGCCCGACGGCACGTTCGGCGGCGCCCGCCCGCGCCGCACCCCGCACACCGGCACCGACGCCCGACCGGCCGCCTGATGACCCACAGGGAGACACGAGAGATGACCGACCAGCCGATGACCGCTATCGCGGCGCTGCGCGCGTTCGCCCTGCAGCACGTCGACGACGCCGCGGCGCAGGCACTGATCGACCAGGCGACACACGAACTGACCGGCCGCACGGTGGTGTGGCCGGAGGACGACGCCGTACCGCTGCGGTTCTTCTTCCGCCGGAACGAGGACGTGACCGGCATCAGCGGCGAGGGGCACATCGCCGACGGCGTGCTGTGGCCCGACGGCACGGTGTCGCTGCGGTGGCGCGGGCCGCATCCGAAAATCGACTTCTGCGACCGCGGCATCGACACAGCCGAGTTCGTGCACGGACACGGCGGCTCGACGCAGATCGTGTTCATCGACCAGCCGGGCGACATACCCGCGATCGGCGAGCCGGCTGCGGCGCCGCTCGTGCTGCGCCGCGTCCTCGAGCACGCCCTGCGCAAGCCGGTGCCATGCCCGAACTGCTCGCGCACCGTGGCGTGCCGGTGCATCGCCGACCGCACTGAGGCGCGTGTCGACGTCGTGCTCGGCGCGCTCGCCCCGTGGCTGAAGACCGGCAGCGGCGAGGCGGCATGAGCGCCGCGTTCGATCACGACGACCTCGCCGACCTCGACCCGGACGACGCCGAGCAGCTCGCCGAGCTGTCCGACGACGAACTCGCCGCCGCTCTCGACGACCTGTACGGAAACGACCCGCTCGCCGGCTACCCGACCCCCGCGACCAGGCGGCGCAAGCCGGACGCGATCGGCCGTCGGCTCGTCGACCTCCCCCCGCTGTAACTCGCCCGCCATCCACAGACTGTGAGGAACACCGTGGACAACACGACCGCCGCCCCGCCCGCTGCCGACTCGTCGACCGGCTACCTGCTCGCCGCCCTCGACGAGGTTCGAGCGTGGCGGCACCGGCATCCGCATTTCGACTCGGCGCGGTTCGCCGAACTCGACGCGATCCTCGACCGCGCGGCCGTCGGCCGGATCGAGCGGCGCCTCGACCTGCCCGAGGCGACGTCGCTGCCCGAGGCGGTGAACGCGCATCACGCCGTCATGAACCTGCGGCGCCGGATCCTCGCCGACGCCCATCGCGCATGGGATCTCGTCGAGGCCCGCGCCATGCGACAAATCGCGCGGTTCATGCCTGCGACCGACGCGGAGTGACCGACGGCGGGGCGCCCCATGCCGGCCAGCAATCCGGGCGCCCCCGCTGCCCCTCGCGGTGTGATCAGCCTACGCCCCACGCAACACAGGAGCGCTCACCATGCACCGCACCGCCCGCCGCACCCCCGCTGAAGACCTGAAGATCGTGATTGACCACTGGGAAGACATGCGCGACCTGATCGACACCTCGACGCCCGGCACGTGGCCCCCGGCCATGGGCAGCGGCGAGTACCTTCGCGCCCTCGACGAGCACGACGTCGACGAGGTCGGCCTCGCGCTGCAGCACGCGCAGCACCTCGTCACCCGCGTCGACGAGCACGGCCGCCCGCAGTACGAGTGTGTGCACTGTGACTACGTCGGCGAGGGCCGCGCCCACACCCCGCGCGCCGACCGCGACGCGCTCGTGCTCGGCGAGCGGCCGGTGCCGCTGCGGCTGCACGTCGTCGACGCGTGCCGCGCGGTCGAGGCGGCGCTGCGCTCGCTCGCCGACGAGATCGCCGCCGAGGTACAGCTCGCGCCGCTCCCCTCGTCGGTCGCCTGCCGCGCCGACTACCGCAGCGAGCGCGCGGCGCGCATCGCCGCCGACGACCGCGACCGGCGCGACCGGCTCGCCGCAGCCGACGCCGCGAGCCCGCATCGCTGGCCGTTCACGATGGGCGACCGGTCGGCCGTGCGCGCCGCGCGGTGGCTGCTCGCACGCATCAACGACGAGACCGTGCACTGCAAGCCGGTGTCAGGTGTGCAGCGCGCCCGCATCGCGGTCGTCGCGCGTGAGGCGGCGCGGCGTATCGAGCGGACGATCGGCGGCGTCGGCGAGCGGTACGCCGTGACGATGGACGACCGGCCGTGCCCGTACTGCGGCGACGTCCTCACGCTGCACCGTGGCGGCGGGCTCGCCGACGTCGTCGTCTGCGCCGGTCGCGACTGCGAGGCGCCGGTCGGGCTCGACGACGGCCGCCGCACCTGGTCGACGCCCGAGCAGCTCGCCGCGCTGCAGCGTGACCTCGACGCGGCAGTGCGGCGCCGGAAGCGCGCTGATGCGCGTCGGCGACAGCGTGCTGCGGCGCGCGCTGCGGCTGCCTGATGCGCGATGCGCCGCCGCGTCCTGGTGGGCGCAGCGGCGCATCACGGCCGACTGTCGGTGCGGCCGGCTACTTTCCCTTGGCGATCTGGTCGACCCGTGGAACGGAAAGCCCGATGGACTCGCCGACCTTCGCGAGCGTCATCGTCTTGCGCAGCTCGCGCACGTCGGTGCGGCGCGTCTCTGTGAGTTCCTTCTGCCGGTCGTCGACTGCCTTGAGTAGGGCCGTGATCATCGCTGCGCGCTCGACCGGCGACAGCTCCGGGTCGAGGGCGAGTTCGGCGGCTGCCTCAAAGAGCTGCGCCGGGCTGCGCCGGTCGACTGCCTCGTCGCCGGTCTCGTCGCCGGTCTCGGGTTGCTGCGTCGTCTCCATAGCTGGTGATTCTAGGCCCCCCGAAAGATCGTTTTCTAGGGGCCTTGACACGAATTTATAGGGACCTATAAATTCGTGCTCACAACGACGACAGAGAGGAACGAAGCGATGACGATGACCTACGACGAGGTGCAGCCCGACACCCGAGTGATCTGCCACTCGCGCGGCGGCCTCAAGGGCACCGTGCTGCGCAAGTTCATGGGCGGCAAGGACAAGGCCGAGCAGCTCGTGTACATCGCGTTCGACGAGGGCGGCCCCGCCCACAACACCCCCGAGCAGCTCAGCCCGATCAACGAGCCCGCGCCCGAGCCGAAGCTGAGCCGCGCCTACAAGGGCAGCTCGTCGTTCTGGATCGGCGGCCACGAGTATGAGGTGTTCAACACGACGGGCGTCGGCGACGTGCGCGGCTACTGGGCATGCATCCGCAGGTCGCACGACGGCACGGCGCACACGAACGAGGCGTACATCGTGTCGGGCGCCGACAGCCGTAAGGCAGCGTTCGAACTCGCCCTCGAAAAGCTCAAGGTGCGCAAGATCGTCAAGATCCTGCCGCGCCGCTACATGCAGGTGACCGTGCCGAAGGACGAGCGCGACGACTACGCGTACCCGTCGGTCCGGGTCGACGGATGGGTCGCCGCGTGGCACACCGACGGCTACGTGATCGTGTTCGAGAACGGGCGCGAGCGTGGGATGGTGTGGGCCGACCGCCCGATCGAGGCGAAGATCATCGGTCGCGACGGCCGCGAGCACGCCATCGACGGCGAGTTCAGGCACCTTGAGGCGGGCGTGCTCGCGGTGTACGTCCACCACATGAAGGCACGCGTTCGTCGCGCCGTCGACGTCGAGCTGCTGCCCGTCATCGTGACCGAGCTGCCCGACGACGAGGATCACGCGCCGCTGCTCGTCGACCCCGCCGCCGCCCGCGTCGTCCGCGCGGCCGACGTCGCCGACGGCGACACCGTGCTCGCCTCGTTCCCCGACTACGGGAAGCGCGAGGGCATGCTGCGCTCGGACTACTTCAATGACCAGTACGAGGCGCACCCGATGCCGTACGACCCGACGCACGGCTGCGGCTCGTGTGCCACGATGGCCGACCATGAGGGCGAGGTCGTGAACCTGGGCGACGACAACCCGTGGGAGGTGTGCGACCCGCACGCGGCCGACGCGCTGCTGCTGGTGGTGCCCGCTCGCCGCATCTGACAGCCCGGACGGGCACAGCGAAGCACCCCCGCCAAGGGTAGTGGCGGGGGTGCTTCGCGTTCATCCTACGGGCCGTGCAGCGGCGCCTCGCCCCACTCGTCGGCACCGCCGCCGCGCCACTCGATCAGCGGCGAGGCAGCGACCTCGAGGCCGTCGAGCCCTTCGAGTCCCGCGCGCCGCAGGAACTCGACCAGGTCGCGCAGCGAGTACGCCGTGCCGAGAATCTCGCTGTCGACGCGGACGCGGCGCCCGCCGCTCGGCGACGGCGGATACACGACGACAGGCTTCGGCTCGCCCATACAGCCATGCTCGGCGCGCTCGCGGCCGTCCGCAGCCTGGCGAGCCCGTACGGCTGTCGCGTCGGCTACAACGGCGGCGTGCTCACTGCTGCTCGCCGTCGGCGCGCAGGTCGGTGCGCTGTCCGGGGCGCAGCTCGCGCGTATCCCAGTAGGCGCGCACCTCGTCGAGATCCCACTCGTCGCGGGTGCTGCCCTTGCGTCGGCGCGGCTGCGGAAAGTCGGCGTGTTGGCGGCGCCAGTTGTGCAGCGACTGCCGCGTCGTGCCGAGTGCGGCAGCGAGCTGCGACATGTTCAGCAACGTCGGTTCCCCCTCGCCGGTCTCTGTCGGCTGCGGCTCTTCCCGCTCTGGCATGGCGCCCATCCTGCCTAACCTCATTGACACTGTAAAGCAGGTTCCGTACCGTCGGACCCGCATAACGGAAAGCCCGGCCGGTGCGCAGGCACACCGAACGGCCGGGCGACCGGCCCACACCGACCGTGCAGCCGAGAGGGCAGATCAGTGACGAATCGTAGCCGGGCACCGCAGGCCACCCCCACCCGTTCCGCGCGCGCCCGGCTGCTGCTGTGGGCGCTCGCACTGCTCGCCGTGGCGTTCCCGGCTGCGGTCGGACCGGCACTGCACCTCGCGCTCGGCACGCTCGCATTCGCCGTCGCGCATGGTTCGACGACGTGCACCGTCGCCGCCCTGGTCCTGCTCGCCCGAGCCTTCCCGAGCGTCGCCCGCGGGATCGGCCGGTTCCTCGGCGTCGGCGCCCGCAGCGCCGTTCGCACCGTATTCGCATGATCCACCGATTCACCTCGCAGGAAGAGCCCGCCATGACTGCCCCCGGATCCCGTCGCCTGTGGCCTACCCGCGCCGCACTGTTCCTCGTCATGGGTGCCGCCCTCGCCGTCGGCACGTGGTCGGTGTACACGCTGCTGCACGGCCGGTTCGAGGCACCGAAGACCGTCGCACTGTTCGGCTGCCTCATGTTCGACGCCGCCGCCCTGTTCTTCGCCCGGCTCGCGCAGCAGTACGCGACGTCGGAAGACTCCGGCCTCGCGCCGCGCGTCGCGATGCTCTGCATGATCGGCACCTCGTCGTGGGTGAACTGGCAGCACGCGCAGCTCGAAGGGTGGGGGAACGTCGGCTCGGTCGTCATGGCCGCCGCGCCGGTCATCGCCGAGTTGGCGTTCGAGATGTGGCACCGGTTCGAGCACCGCGAGGAACTGCGCCGCCTCGGCCGCGTACCCGAGTCGGCGCCGGCGATCGGATTCCTCGCGTGGGTGCTGCACCCGCAGGAGTCGTTCAAGGTGTTCGACAAGCACGTCGCGGCACGGCTCGTCGAGGTCGCCGCCGCAGCCGACCGGCGCGTCGAAGCGGCGCGCGGCGCCGAGCACGACGCGGAGCGCGTCACCGTGATGCGCGAGGACGATGCGCCGCATCAGCCTGCGCCGCATCACCTCGTCATCGAGGTGCGACAGCCCGCCGCGATCGCCGCCGCACCCGCTGCCGCGCCCGCACCTGCAGCGCCGCTGTACCCCGGCGAGGCGCCGCAGGCTGTACCCGCGATGCGCGCAGCTCAGCAGGCATCCGCGCCGCAGCCGCAGCAGTCCGCCGACCCGGCCGCCGTGCTGCGCCGCATCGACGAGGCGCTGCACGGCCGCACCCTCAACAAGGCCGACGCGGTGCGCGCCGTGATGCGCATCGCCCCTGATGCGGCGCCGAAGGAGATCGCGCATCACCTGATGCGGCACGGCTACGGCGAGACCGACGCCAAGTACGTCCGCACCGTGCAGTCACGCGACCGCAAGAGCGCCGTGCGCGACCAGGCGCAGCGCGCGTCCACGCCCACGGGCGCGGGCGAAACGACCGGCCACGAGAACGACGGAACGGGGCAGTACCTGTGAGCACCGCCGAGCACCTCGACCCGTACGGCGACACCGACGTGCCGCACCTGCAGCTCGTGACGACGATCCCTGACACGTCGGCAGAGATCGAAAAGCGCAGGCCACACCCCGTCGTCGTCACGTCGTCGTCGTCATCGTCGGCGCGAGCGTGGCGGCTGTGCGTCCGCACCCTCACCCGCGTCGGCGCGTGGATATCGCGCCGCCGGTGGGAACTGCTGCCCGCGGGCGGCACGGCCGCCGTGACCGGGCTCGGGCTCGCGCAGCCTGGCGGGGGACCGGCGTTCGGGTACGGCGTGCTCGCAGCCGGCTCGGCGGTCGCCGGCTGGTTCGCCCTCGAGCATAAGAACGAGCCGATCGCCCGCATCGCGGCCGGCGGCACGCTCGCACTGGCCGACGTCGCGACCGCCGCCGCGTGCGGGCTCGACTGGCCGACGCTCACCGCGTACGGGCTCACGACCGGCGCCGCGTACGGCGTGTACGGGCCATGGCTCGCGACGCAGCGCAACGCCCGCATGAAACTGCAGCTCGACACCGTCAAGGCGAAGGGCGCCATGCCTGCAGCGATGGGGCTCGACGCGGCCGACCCCGGCCTGATCGGCGGCACGCCTGAAGAAACGGCACTGCGCCGCGCGATCCACGCGCTCACCGGCTCGGCACCGGCCGACGTCCTCGCGTTCGCCCGCACCGAGCACGGGTGGCAGGCGCTCGTCGTGCTGCCCATGGGCCGCAACACCTCAGCCGACTCGATCATCAAGCGGCAGGCGCAGTTCGCTGCGAACCTCGGGCTGCCTGGTCGGCTGCTGCTGCGCAAGGGCGACGCCGAGAACCTGCTCGTCGTCCGGCTGTCGACTCTCGACCCGCTCGCAGGAACGATCCCGTTCGTCGACAACGGCGTGCGCACCTGCACGGCGCCGGTGCTGCTCGGCGCCGACGACGAGGGCAACGCGATGACCCTCGACCTGATGTACCGGCACACGCTGATCGCGGGTGCCTCCGACTGGGGTAAGTCGGGCATCCTGAACCTGATCATCGTGCGTCTCGCGAAGTGCCTCGACGCCGATCTGTACGGCATCGACATGAAGCCGGGCGCACCCGAACTCGGCCCCTGGTCGCCGGTCATGAAGGTCGCCCGCAATCCGCACGAGGCGCGGGTGCTGCTGGAGTGGATCCGCGACGAGGCGCACCGCCGCGGCGAGATCCTCAAGGCACTGACGCAGCAGGCCCTCGCCGAGGGCAAGGGGCCGGTGCGCAAGTGGGTGCCCGGCAAGCACGGGAACGCGATCTTCGTGTTCACCGACGAACTCGGCGA
This sequence comes from Streptomyces sp. NPDC051133, assembly GCF_040682635.1. Lineage (NCBI taxonomy): Bacteria > Bacillati > Actinomycetota > Actinomycetes > Kitasatosporales > Streptomycetaceae > Streptomyces > Streptomyces sp. NPDC051133. The sequence continues at coordinate 101,821 of NZ_JBFBBK010000018.1, read as the reverse complement.
ACTCGTGCGGCAGGATCCGACCCTTGCCGAGCTGTACGAGTCGCTGCTCGCGATCGTGCGGTTCCTCGGGATCATGTTCGTAAGCGCGACGCAGCAGCCGTCCCGCAGAGTGTTCGGCGGCTCGACGGACGCCCGCGGCAACTACGCGAACCGGCTGTCGACCAGGCAGGGCGAGTCCGGGCACGCGCCGTTCATCTTCGGCGCCGGCTGCCAGTCCAAGGGATGGCGCCCCGAAGAACTCGACCTGCCCGGCAAGTACCTCGCGCAGACACCCGAGCACGACCAGCCGCGCCGCGTGTACCGCGCGCAGTGGGTGTCCGACGAGGTGCTCGCCGACGCGGTCGGGTTCTACTACACCGACAAGCGCGACACCGAGCCGCAGCCCGCGATCACCGACGAGCCGTGGGTCGAGCAGTTCGCGCCGCTGCGCTACCCGGACGGCGAGCCGGTCGGCCGCGACGAGTGGCCCGATCTGTACCGCGTGTTCGCCGGTCTCGGCTCGGCCACGAAAGACGAGCTGCGCGCGGCCGGTAACTACAGCTCGCGCGACACCGTGCGCCGCGCCCTCGAGGTGTGGGAGGGGCACGGCGTGCGCTCGCGCCGCGACGGCCGCTCAACCCGGTTCTATCTGCCCGACGCGAAGGAGACGACGACCGCATGACCGGCGACCGGCTGCCCGAGCGGCAGCACACCATCACGACGCCCGTACTCGGGCAGCCGCTCGTCGGGAACGTCGTACCCGCCGCCGAGCAGCAGCTCGCGCCCGCACCTCCGCCCGGCATGCGGGTGATCGGGTACGTGCGGATCGATGACGTGCTGTACCCGCAGTACGGGCCGCTGTACGAGCCGGCCGTGCCCGCGCCGCAGCCGGCTGCGCCCGTGCTCGACCCGCAGGCGCAGCGCACGGCCGCGCGCGGTGTGTTCGCCGCCGGTACCGGCGTCGGCGCCTACTTCGCGCTCAAGGCGTTCGCGCTCGTCGCCGAGTCGCTCGTGCAGCTCGTGATCGCCGCAGCGGTGTGCGGCCTCGTGTGGGTGCTGCCGACCGGCCGCCGCGCCGTGCGCGAGGGACCGACGTACATCACGAACAACCGCGGGCCGTTCGCAGGCTGGTGGTCGAGGACCGGCCCGCGCAGGTAGCCCGACAGCCCGCACAGCACGCCCCGTTCGGCACCTCGCCGTGCGGGGCGTTTTGCTGTCCACGGACGTTTTCGCGAGCGATTCGTCGACGATTCGCGCGCGATTCCTCAACGATTGTGCGGTACATCATTCGCAGGAAAAATCACGTCCTCGCAGGTCAACGCGATCTGTCCCTAGGGGACTCCCGAGGGACTCGCGCGCGCGCGTTCCCCTCCCCTCCCATATATGGGGGGGTGGCCGTAGAGAGAGCACCTACAGGTAGTAGGCGGCGCGCGCACGAGCGACGATCTCTCTCTCAGCACCCCCACGAAACTTGACTCTCGCGATCACGTGTCGCACTCTGGTCGGCAAGTCCGCCCTGCCCGGACACAGAAGACGCACCGAACGCCCCGCCCACCGCGGGGCGTTCGTCATTCCCCCCCCCATCGCCGGTCGCACCCCCGTCGACCGGTACCGGCGCCGCCTCACCGGCCCGAGGCGGCGCCGCCCCCACTCGCGCGGGGCGGAAGACAGATACGAACCATGGCGGGTTTGCTGCCCGCCCCGCGCGTGACACCGACACCTGTTCAACCATCAGGAACACGGGGCACCCTGGACGTTCACCCAGAACCGCACGAAGGGGAACGGCCCATGTTCGGCAGGAAGAAGACCGACGAGGAGAAAGCCGCAGCGAAGCGGCTCAGCCGCATACGAGCAGCCGCTGCAGCAGCCGGCGTGACCGTCATCGGCGAGAAGTTCCACCAGGCCGGGCAGGCGCCGATCCCCGTCGAGGGATCCCGCGTGACGATCGAACTCGGCGAGACAGCCCGTAAGCGGATCACAGCGACGCGGGTCGCGCTCACCGGCATCTTCGCTCTGTGGCTGAAGAAGGACGAGCAGAAGCTGTACATCACGATCGAGCACCCCGACGGCGTGATCCTGTACCCGGTGGCTGCCAAGAAGGAGCCGCAGGCGCGCGTGTTCGCGACCATGGTCAACGGCGAGGCGACCGGCGTCGAGTAGCAGCACGGGCACGCCGCACCCGACACAGCCACCCCCCACACGCGGCACCCCGGCCGCTCGACGCCCCCGGACGGGAGGACACCGCCATGCGCGTACGCCTCACCGACGGACAGCACGAGGTCGAGATCAAAGCCAAGGGCTCCAGTCGGCGCAGGCTCGACGACGTCGAGAACGCGGCGCTGCGGATCCTCGACGCGCTGCGCGCCGAGCAGCCGGTGCGGCCGGGCACGACGTTCGGGTTCACCGCCGACACCTCACTCGACGGGGTCAGTCTCGACAGCAGCACCGAGCGAGCCGAGCCGTACGACGACCAGGTCGACGGCGACGAGGACGACGAAGCATGAGCGGCGGATGGGCAGGCAGCAACCGGCGAGCCGAGCTGCCGCGCGACTGGTACACGCACATACGGCCGTTCGTCCTCGCACGAGACGAGCACCGATGCCGCAACCGGATCGACGGCCGCGTGTGCGGACGCCGGGCGAACCAGGTCGACCACATCGGCGACCGAGACAACCACCGGCCCGAGAACCTGCAGGCGCTGTGCGAGGACTGCCACGCGAAGAAGAGCAGCGCGCAGGGCAACGCCGCGCGCTGGGCGGTCCGCAGGCAGCGACCGAAGGAACGGCACCCCGGATTGCTGTAAGGCGCTGTACGGCGATTTGAGCGGCGATCTCGGGCCCTGGGGGGTGACTCCCCTCCCCGCCCCGTCTGGGGCTCGGGAGGTGCTGTGGGGCTCGTCCTGTACGGGTCTGGGGAAAACGGCCACGCTGCGGGGCGTGGGCGGCGCGCTGGGCGGCGCGCACGGGTGCGGCAGGCTGATTCGATGGCGGGCGGTAGGGGTGCCGCAGATCGCCTCTCAGCCTGCCGCCCCTCATACACGAACGGTAAACATGCAGGTCAGCGCGCTAAAAGTGTGACATCTGCTGTAGACTGGACTCATGACGAACAGGACGTGCGAGCAGTGCGGCGGCCCCATGCCGGTCATGGCGCGGGCTCACGCGATCACCTGCTCGCCCAACTGCCGCAAGGCGCGCTCGCGCAAGCGCCGGTCGATCCCGGCCGAGCTGACTGCCCGGCCGCGATGGGTCCGGCGCACCTCGCGAAAGGTTCCGCTCACGACCGGCGGCGACGCGGCGAGCAGCACGGACCCGTCGACCTGGTCGTCGTACCGCGAGGCTGCGGCGAGCGAGGTCGGTGCCGGTCTCGGGTTCGTCCTCGACGGCGACGGGATCGTCGTGCTCGACCTCGATCACTGCCTCGTCGACGGCGAGCTGCTGCCGTGGGCGCAGCGCGTGCTCGACGCGGCCGACCGCACGTGGGTTGAGGTGTCGGCGAGCGGCGACGGGCTGCACGTCTGGGGGCGCGGGCGGCTGGAGCACGGCAGGCGCATCACGGTCGGCGGCGGCTCGGTCGAGCTGTACGGCGACGGCAGGTACATCGCAGTCACGGGACGCACGTTCGGCGGCACGCCGCAGCGTCTCGGCGATCTGCAGCACGTCATCGACTCTCTGCTGTAGCGGCCCGACACGGGTGCACTGCAGCGCGCACCCGACACGGGAGGTACAGCCCATGGCAGGCAACGGCCCGCCCCCGAAGGCACGCAAGGTTCGGCGCAACGCTGACGCGATCGCGCAGACGGTACTCAGGTGGGAGCGCGCTGAGGCGCCCGAGCTGCCGACGTTCGAGATCGAGCAAGACGGCGAGCTGCGCGAGTTCGTGTGGCCGGGGCGCACGCGCGAGTGGTGGCAGATGTGGATCGACTCGCCGCAGTCTGAGCACTTCGGCGCGTCCGACTGGCAGTACCTGCTCGACACCGCGCTGATTCACGCCCGGCTGTGGCGGGGCGATCTGTCGGCGGCGGCCGAGCTGCGGCTGCGGGTCGCCGCGTTCGGGGCGACGCCCGCGGACCGGGCCCGGCTGCGCATGGTGTTCGCTGAGGCGGACGGCGCCGACGGCGGCAGCGGCCGGTCGGGCGGGCCGAGCGCGCGCGAGCGGTACGGGAACCTCCGGCCGTTGCCCGGCGGCAAGAGCAAGGGCGCGTAGCGGGGGGTCGTCATGCCGTGGCGAGGCCCCGAGTACGAGGGCGAGTTTCCGACGCTCGGGTACTACGTCCTCGACTGGATGATCGAGAACCTCGCGCAGCCCGGCCGCGACGACGGCGCCGAGTTCGTACCGACTGCCGAGCAGGCCGAGTTTCTGCTGCGGTACTACCAGGTGCACCCCGTCACCGGCCGACGGGTCATCCATCGCGCGCTGCTGTCACGGCCGCGCGGGTGGGGGAAGAGTCCATTCGTCGGTGCGATCGCGCTCGCCGAAGCGTGCGCCGACGTCGTCGCCGACGGGTTCGACGCCGACGGCGAGCCGGTCGGCCGGCCGTGGCATTCGCTGCGTACGCCGCTCGTGCGTATCGCCGCCGTGACCGAAGACCAGACGGATAACACCTGGTTGCCGTTGCTGGAGATGGCGCGCGGCCGGTCGCTGTCGACCGACTACGGGCTCGACGTCCTCGACACCGTGATCTACCTGCCGCGCGGCGAGATATCCCCGATCACGTCGTCGGCGACGAGCGCGAAGGGGGACCCCGCCTGTTTCGCCAGTCTCGACCAGACGGAGGAATGGAAGGCTTCGAACGGCGGCGTCAAGCTCGCGAAGGTCATGCGGTTCAACGCGGCGAAGCTGGGCGGCAGCCTGATCGAGACGCCGAACGCGTACACGCCCGGCGAGGGGTCCGTCGCCGAGCAGTCCGCGGCCGACTATCAGGCGATCATCGACGGCCGGTCGCGGGCGCGGGGCATCCTCGTCGACCACCGTGAGGCGCCGCCCGACACCGACATGACCGACGAGCGGTCGATCGTCGCCGGGCTGCGGTACGCGTACGGCGACAGCAGCGATCATCCCGACGGGTGCGTGCTGCACGACCCGCCGTGCGAGCCTGGTTGGTCGCCGATCGAGCGGCTCACGAGCGAGTTCTACGACACGTCGAACGAGCCGCAGGATCTGCGGGCAGACCTGTTGAACCAGATCACGCACGCGTCGGATGCGTGGCTGTCCGAGCCCGAGGTGCGCGCCTCGTCCGATCTCGGGAAGGTCGTTGTACCAGGCGACCGCATCGTGCTCGGGTTCGACGGATCGCGGAAACGCTCGCGTGGTGTGACCGACGCGACCGCGCTGATCGGCTGTCGGCTGTCCGATGGGCACCTGTTCACGATCGGCGTGTGGGAGCAGCCGGAACGGCCGCAGCTCGGCCAGGACGGCAAGCCGGTCGAGTGGCAGGTGCCGGTCGTCGAGGTGCTCGCCACGATTGCCGAGACGTTCGAGCAGTACGACGTCGTCGGGTTCTACGCCGACCCGGCCAAGTGGGAATCGCACGTCGCGGATTGGGAGGCGGCATACGGTCCGCGGCTGCAGGTGCAGGCGACCCGGAACCATCCGGTCGAGTGGTGGATGACCGGCGGCCGGTCGGTGCTGATCGTCCGTGCACTGGAGAAGTTCCACACCGCGCTCACTGAGGGCGAGCTGTCGCACGACGGCTCGTCGGCGCTCGTGCGGCACCTGGTCAACGCGCGGCGGCGGCCGAGCCGTTCGGGGCTGCAGATCGGCAAGGCGCATCCCGACAGCCCGAAGAAGATCGACGCCGCAGTCGCGGCCGTGCTCGCGTGGCAGTGCCGCCTCGACGCGATCGCGAAGGGCGTCGCAAGCGAAGAAGAAGAGATGTTCGGCGGCACATTCTGAGAGGGGGCGACCGTGCTCGACGAGACTCCTGATCTCGACAATCCCGATTTCATGCTGCTGCGCCTCGGGCGCCGGCTGCGCAAGCGCACGGGCGTGCTCGAGGGATGGTGGCAGTACTACCGGGGACGGCCGCCGCTGCCGCAGTTGCCGCGGAATGCCGAGCAGGCGTTCATCGACTTTCAGCGCAAGAGCCGCACGAACTTTTGCGGCCTGGTCGCGAATGCCACGGTGCACCGGCTGCTCGCGCTCGGCGTGACCGGCTCGGACGGCAATCCGGACAACAACGCGTCGCGATGGTGGCAGGCGAACCGGCTCGACTCGCGGCAGAAACTCGTATGGCGGGTCGCGATGGCGCAGTCGGTCGGGTACATGCTCGTCGGTCCGCACCCGACGCTCGTCGAGGACAACGGGCGTCCGAGCCCGCTGATCACTCCGGAGCACCCGAGCGAGTGCATCGTCGAGTACGACCCGGAGACCGGCGAGCCGCTCGTCGGGCTCAAGGCGTGGCACAACGACGTCGACGGCTACGGGTACGCGCGGGTCTACTACGACGACCGCAGCTTTCCGTACCGGACGACCGAGCCGTTCGGGAGTCACCGGCTGCCGTGGGGGCCGGACTCGTGGCAGTACGCCGGCGAGGCCGACGACGGCGAGCCGCACGATCTCGGCCGCATGCCCCTGGTCGAGTTCGCTCGCATGCCCGATCTCGGCGAGGATCCCGAGCCCGAGTTCGCGTGCGTCATGGATACGCAGGACCGGGTCAACATGGGCGTGCTTAACCGGATGGCGGCGAGCCGGTACTCGGGCTTCCGGCAGAAGTGGGTCAAGGGCCACCGGTTCCCGAAGCGCCGGGATCCCGACACGGGGCTCACGGTCGTCGAGCAGCCGTTCGTGCCCGGCCCCAACACGGTGTGGGTGTCCGAGGGCGAGAACGCGCAGTTCGGGCAGCTCGACGCGACCGACCTGAGCGGGTTCCTGAAGGAACACGAGTCGGACGTGCGCGACATGCTGATCGTGTCGCAGACACCCGCGTACTACTACGCGAGCGACCTGATCAACATCAGCGCCGACACTGTCGCCGCGCTCGACCTCATGCACGTCGCGAAGTGCCGCGAGCACATCGCCGCGTTCGGCGAGGGGCTCGAGGACGTGTTCAGCCTCGCCGCAGCGCAGGCCGGTGTGCCCGACGACTACACCGAGGCAACGGTGCGTTGGGCCGACCCGCAGTACCTGTCCCCGGCCGTACAGGCGGACGCAGCGACGAAGCTGAAGGCGGTCGGGTATCCGCTCGACGTGATCGCCGAGCGGCTCGGAGAGACACCGCAGCAGGTACGGCGGATCACGGCGGGCGCCGCCTCGCAGGCGCTGCTCGCCGCGTCGCTGCTGCCAGCGACCCCGGCGCCGACCGCGGGCAACCTCCCCGACGAGGGGGCAACCGGTGGGTGAGGCGCTGCAGACGGCGCTCACCGACCGGTACGACGCCCTGTCGACCAGCCTGCGCGACCGCGTCGTGCAGTTCGTGCTCGGCGCGTTCGACAGTCTCGGCAACTACCGCGACAGCGACGCCGCCGCGTTCCTCGAGCGGGTGCTGCCGACCGTGCTCGCCGCGCAGCAGCAGATGGGCCAGATCACCGACGCGTACCTGTCCGCGATGATCGCCGACATGATGGGCGCCGCAGCGGCGCCGGTCGGCGTGCAACTCCCGGAGGCACTGCGCGGCGTGCCGCCCGACGAGGTGTACCGCCGTCCGTTCGTCACCGCGTACACCGCGCTCAGCCAAGGCAAGCCGTACGCGCAGGCGCTCGGCGAGGCGCGTACGCGGCTGCTGTCCATCACCGAGACCGACATGCAGCTCGCCCGCACGCACGCCGCGCAGCAGTCCATGCGGCGAGGCGGAGTGCGGTACTTCCGGCGCGCGCTGCGCGGCCCGAAGAACTGCGCGCTGTGCACGATCGCCAGTACGCAGCGGTACAAGGTCGAGAAACTCATGCCGATCCATCCGGGCTGCAATTGCAAGCCCGAGCCGCTGCCCGGCAACAAGGACCCGGGGCACATCATCGACGACAAGCTGCTGCGCGAGGCGCACGCCGCGATCGCGAAGGGCGTCGGCGCCTCGGACGCGGGCGGCCGTACCCCCGACTACCGGAAGATCATCGTTGTGCGCGAGCACGGCGAGTACGGGCCGCTGCTCGCGGTGGCCCGCCACGACTTCACGGGCCCGAAGGACATCCCCGGCTCGTGACCGGCGCCGACACGGCGCACCTCTGCAGGCTCACCTCACCCCGACACGGGAGACACCACCATGCACGAGCGCACTCTGCCTCGCCACGCCCGCACTGGGCAGCTCGCCATCGGATGGCGCAAGGCCCGTCCCCACCAGGGCGAGGCCCTCGGCGAGGTGTACCCGATCTGGCCCATCCTCGGCGGCGCCCCGGACGACGGCGACGACGACGGGGGCGACGGCGGCGACGACTCCGACACGGACGACGACACCGGCGACGACGACCAGGGCGACGGCGGCAGCGGCGACGACAAGGTCGACCACCAGGCCGAGGCGGACAAGTGGAAGGCGCTCGCGAAGAAACACGAGGGGCGCGCGAAGGCGAACGCCGACGCGGCGAAGGAACTTGCGCGGCTCAAGCGCGAGGGCATGAGCGAGGCCGACAAGCGGGTCGACGAGGCGGTCGCCGCCGCCGTGGCGCAGGAACGCGTCAAGGCCGGCGAGCGCGTCGCCCGCTCGGCGTTCCTCGCCGCAGCGAAGGGCCGCGTCGAGAACGCGAAGGACGTCGCCGACGACGTCAACCTGCGCCGCTACGTCAACGACGAGGGCGAGGTCGACGAGGACGGGATCGCCGAACTCGTCGACCGGCTCGCCCCGAAGAAGTCCGGCAAGGACGACAGCAACAACGAGGACGACGACCGCGAGGGCGGGCGCGACACGCGCCGGCGACGCCGCGGCGGCGGATTCGACCAGGGCGCACGCCGAGGCAAGAGCGGAAAGGGCGGCTCCGTGGCAGCGGGCCGCGACATGTACCGCGAGCTGCTCGGCGAGAGCGCCGGTAAGAACTGACCACACGGAGGAATCGACCATGATTCTCGCTCAGACGACTGAGCAGTTCGGGTCTGACGATCAGTCGTGGCTCGGGTCCGCGCACGGCACGGACGCGACCGAGACGATCTCACTCGACACAAGCACGTTCACCCCGGGCACCCACTACCCCGACGGGTATTTCAAGTCGGGCATTCCGCTCGGGCAGATCACGGCGACGAAGAAGTTCGGGCCGTACGACAACGCCGCGACCGACGGCAGGCAGACGCTCGTCGGGTTCCTGTTCGCCGCCGTCAAGGCACCGGCCGACAACACGCTCGACCCCAACGGGGCGATGCTCACGCACGGCAAGGTGCGCGAGTCGCGCCTGCCGCTGGGTGCTGTCGACGCCGCCGGGCACACCGACGTCGCCGGCTCGATCCGGTTCGTCTGAGAGGGGATGATCTGAGATGAGCTGGGTTCTCGACACAGAGTTCATCGAGCCGACCGAGCTGACTGGCATGATCCGGCAGGCGCTCGCCGATCTGCAGGTGAACCGCTTCACTCTGTCGCGGTGGCTGCCGAACGTCGAGGTCGACGACATCGCGTACGAGTTCACGAAGGGCGGCGGCGGGCTCGCCGAGACCGCCTCGTTCCGCTCGTGGGACGCCGAGTCGAAGGTCGGCCGGCGCGAGGGGATCGGAAAGGTCATGGGCGAGCTGCCCCCGATCTCCGAAGTCATCCCGCTGAACGAGTACGACCGGCTGCGGCTGCGGAAGCTGAACACCAACGACGACCAGGTGCTCAGGCTGATCGCCCGCGACGCGCAGCGCCTCGCCCGGAACATCGGGGCGCGGTTCGAGGTCGTGCGCGGGCAGGCGCTCGTCAACGCGCAGGCCCCGATCGACGAGCTGCAGCAGACGGTCGACTTCGGCCGCACGGCCGCGCACAACGTCGTCGCCGCGACGCTGTGGACGGATCACGCGAACGCGACACCGATCAGCGACCTCGAGTCGTGGGTGCAGCAGTACGTCGACACGAACGGCGTCGAGCCGGCCGTGATCCTCATGCCCAAGGGCGTGCTGCAGCACATGCGGATGTGTGACCAGGTGATCAGGCAGGTGTTCCCGCTCGCCCCGGCCGGTTCGGCTCCCATGGTGAGCGTCGAGCAGGTAAACGCCGTGCTGTCCTCGATGAGCCTGCCGCCGGTCGAGCTGTACGACGCGCAGGTCAAGGTCGACGGCGTCTCGACCCGGATCACTCCGGCGAACGCGATCGCGCTGCTGCCCGAGCCGGGCCCGACAACTGCGGCGCAGCCGACCGATCTCGGCGCGACGCTGCTCGGTACGACCGCTGAGGCGCTCGAAGCCGAGTACAGCCTCGTCGCGGCCGAGCAGCCCGGCATCGTCGCGGCGACGTACAAGACGAAGAACCCGATTCGGCTGTGGACGCACGCGGCGGCGGTCGGCCTGCCGATCCTGCGCGAGCCGAACCTGACTCTCAAGGCGCAGGTGATCTGATGGCTCGGCGGCTCAGGGCGTACGTACACGTCGACGGCGTGCCGTACGGACCGGACAGCGAGGTACCGGCCGACGTCGCGAAGCGGATCGGCGACCACGCATGGAGCGATGGCACCTCGTCGGCCGAAGCGTCCACGCCCACGGGCGCGGGCGACAGCACCGGCGGCGAGGCGCCGCCTCGCTCGGGCCGCGGCTCGGGCCGCGACGCGTGGGTCGCGTTCGCCGAGCAGCACGGCGTCGACGCCGGTGAGGACCGGACGCGCGAGCAGATCATCGCCGATCTCGAAGACCGCGGCGTGATCGAGCGGGAGGAGTAGGGGGATGGCGGCGTTCGCAACGGTCGCCGACTACGAGGCGCGCGCCGCCGTCACCCTCCCCGAGGGCAGCCCGCGGCGAGCGCAGGTCGAGGCGTACCTCGACGACGCGTCGGCGCTCATGGCCCGGCACATCCCGGCCGGCTACACGCCCGACGAGGGGACGCTGCGCGCGATCGCCGTTTCGGTCGTGCGCCGCGTCATGGCCAATCCCGGCGGCTACCGGCAGCGCACGATCGGCCAGTACTCCGAGTCGCTCGGAGAAGACGGCGGGCTGTACCTCACCGACGACGAGAAAGCACAACTCGCCCCGGAGGACGTCACCGACCCGGAGGCCGACGCCGCGTACTCGCTCGGCGTCGCCGACGCGGGGCTGCCGGGGTGGCGGCCGGACCCGTACCCGTACCACCAGTACGACCCGGCGCCCGGGTTCTGGGCGGGCGGTGCGTGGTGATCCCCGGCGACGTGCTGCCGCACCTCGTCGACGTCGAGCACCCCGGCAGCAAAACGGACCGGTACGGCAACCAGGTCGCCGACTGGTCGGCGTCGAAGCACGCCGCGGTCGACGCGTGGCTGCAGCAGAACACGAGCGCCGAGGACACCGACCAGCGGTCGGCACAGATCGGCGAATGGCTCATGCTCTGCAACCCGGTCGACACCGCCGGGCAGCCGCTCACGGTGTACGGCGCCGACCGCGTGCACTGGGGCGGGCTCGACTTCGAAGTGCTCGGCCCGCCCGGACCGGCGTACACGCCGGTCGAGCTGCACCACTACGAGATACGGCTCAAGGCAGTCGAGGGGTGATCGCGTGGCCCGATCGAGGTTCGTCCCCAACCGGCAGAACATCGCCTCGTTTCTGCGCACCCCGGAGACGCGGGCGCTGATCGAGCGCAAGGTGCGAGCGATCGAGTCGGCCGCGAGCGCGTCGGCGCGATCCGACGGCGCGGGCGGGCAGTTCCGGGTCGACGTCGACACGGGCGAGCACCGCGTGCGCGGCGCTGTGATCGGCGACTACTCGACCAACGACCCCGAGGTGTCGCGGCGAGCGCTGCTGCGCGCCCTCGACGCCGCTCGGGAGGTCGAGTGATGGGCATCCCCGTCGGGTTCCCCGACGGCGTCGCGGTCGTCCGGGCGTACTTGCGCGACACGCTCGTCGCCGGCGGCTACGACGTGCCGGTCGGCACGCGGGTGCCGAGTCCGCGACCGGCGCGGTTCGTCCGCCTCGAACGGATCGGCGGTACCCGGCTCGACCTCGTCACCGACCGGCCGCGGATCGATGTGCACTGCTGGGGCGACTCGGAAGAGGACGCGGCCGACCTCGCCGCACGCGTTCGTGCGCTGCTGTTCGCGATGCCGGGTTGGCGAGGCGCTGTCGCGTACGACGTCACGGAGGTCGGGGGACCGAACACGCTGCCCGATCCCGAGTCCGAGCAGCCGCGCGTCGTGTTCGCCGTCGAGGTGTCGCTGCGCGGCGCCCGCCTCGCTCCCTGATCGCTGGCTCACCCGCCACCCTGACCACTCACCCCCGGACCGCTCGTCGGCCGGGGGTTTCCCATGAAGGGGCATCAGCATGACCACACCGACCCCGGTGTCGCTCGAAACCGGGCTGCACACCGAGTACATCCGTAAGCAGCTCGTGCAGGCAGTGTTCGCCGCGGACATCAGCGCCGCAGCGATCACGAACCCGTTCGACACCGACGGCAACCTCGTCGCGATCCCGGCGGCGTACGTGCCGATCGGCTACACCACCGACGACGGCATCAGCTTCCCGAGTGACGTGTCGATGTCCGACGTCACCTCGTCGCAGTCGTCCGAGCCGACCCGCTCGGACGTCGAATCGGACGTGCTCACCGTGACGTTCTCGCCGCAGGAGACGAACGCGGCGACCGTCGCCCTGTACGAGGGGCTGCCGCTGTCCGGTACGGGCTCGCTGCCCGCGATCGGTACCGCGTGGACGTGGGACCGGGCGAAGACCCCCCGGAACCCGTTCCGCAGGCTGCTGTTCATCGGTCTCGACTACGCGGACGACGGAGGCGAAATCTTCGTCGTCAAGCACATGCCGCGGGCTCGCCTCACCGACAAGGACGACGAGACGTGGGCCCGTTCGGACCCGACGACCCGGCCGGTCACGCTCACCGCGTACCGCGACAGCACGGTCGGCACCTCGTGCCGCAACTGGATCGACGGGCCCGGCTGGCGGTCGCTCGCCACGCCCTGATCCCCCCTGATCGGGCGGGGGACGGCGGTTCTGGGTGAGCCCCTCCGTCCCCCGCCCTTCGCATGCTCACCCACTGCTCACCCGGAAGAGAGACACGATCATGAGCAAGCCGAACGGCAAGCGGTACCGGCTGGAGTCCGTGAAGCGGTCGTACGTCGACGCGGTCGGCGGCGAGCGCGTCGAGTTCGAGGTCGGACCCGACGAGGCGCCGCAGGTGTTCAGCTTCCCGCATCCGATCTTCACGCCCGACGAGCTGCAGGAGCAGCTCAACGACGCGAAGGGCGACCAGGCGGGCGCCCGCATCCTGCTCGGCGACCAGTACGACGAGTTCATCGCGGCAGGCGGCGACGTCAACTCGCTGATGCTGCTGTACGTCGGCATCCGGAACGAGGCGCAGGACAAGGTCAGCAAGGTGCGCCCTACGAAGGGGTAGGCGACGGCGACGACGTCGTCGAGGTCTACACGTACACCGTGCTCGACGTCCTCGGCGAGCAGCCTGAGGCCGTCGAGGCGGACTTGATCCGGTACTACGGCAGCAGCGTCGGCAAGGGCGGTCCGCTCGCCGCTTACTGGCGGGGCGAGATCACGCTGCGGCTGCTGCGCGTCCTGGTCGAGGGGCTGCCGCCGGACAGCGCGACCGCGCGCGCTCACAACGGGCACGCGTGGCAGGCACTCGACTACGCCGCCGCCGACACGCGCGATCTGCTCGCGCTGCTGTTCACGGCGTTCGTGAACGCCAACCGCGACCCGAAGAAACCGGCCATGTCCTACCCCGAGCCGGGGTGGCGGCCGGGCGATCCGACGCCCGAGGAGTCCGCGGCCACGACCGAGCGGGACAAGGCGAAGGCGCGGGCGGCGTACGAGCACATCCTCGCGCGCGCGAAGGGGGAATGAGTCATGCCGGTCGAGGTCGGCGTCGGGTACGTGTCCGTCGTGCCCGAGGCACGCGGGTTCGGCCGGCTGCTCAATCAGCAGATCAGCGGCGAGTCGGCGAGGGTCGGCACGTCCGCCGGTCAGGATGCAGGCGAGGGGTTCCTCGGCGGGCTCGGCGGCGTGCTCAAGGCAGGCGTGGCCGGCGTCGCCGCCGCGGGCGGCGCGCTGTTCGCTGCCGGGTTCGCCGAGGCGGTCGAGCAGGACAAGAGCAACGCGAAGTTGGGCGCCTCGCTCGGGCTCACCGAGAAAGAGTCGGCGCGCGCCGGGAAGGTGGCGGGGAAGGTCTACGCCGCCGGGTACGGCGAGTCGATCGACGACGTGAACGCCAGTCTCAAGAGCCTGCAGCAGAACGGCGTCGCCGCGATCAAGGCGCCGCAGCGGGAACTCGCCGGGCTGTCTAAGGCCGCGCTGAACCTCGCCGACGTGTTCGACGCCGACGTCGCCGACTCGACGAAGGCCGTCGGGCAGCTCATGCGCACGGGCCTGGTCAAGAACGGGAAGCAAGGGTTCGACCTGCTCACGGCCGGGTTCCAAAGCGGCGCCGACAAAGCGGGCGACCTGATCGACACCGTGAACGAGTACGCCGTGCAGTGGAAGAAAGCCGGGCTGTCGGGCGCGACCGCGATCGGCCTGATCAATCAGGGGCTGCAGGCGGGCGCCCGCGACGGCGACCTCGTCGCGGACTCGATCAAGGAATTCTCGATCCGGGCCGTCGACGGCAGCAAGACGACGGCGACCGGCTTCAAGATGCTGGGGCTCGACGCCGACGCCATGGCGAGCAAGTTCGCCAAGGGTGGCAAGTCTGCGAACGGCGTGCTGCAGCTCACCCTCGACCGGCTGCGCGGGATCAAGGATCCGGTGAAACAGTCGCAGGCTGCGGTCGCGCTGTTCGGTACCCAGGCAGAGGATTTGGGGGCGAGTCTTCTCGCCCTCGACCCGAGCAAGGCAGCCGACGGGCTCGGCAAGGTGGGCGGCGCCGCCGGCCGCATGGGCAAGCAGCTCAACAACACCGCGTCACACGACATCGAGGTGTTCAAGCGGCAGGCGCTGCAGGGGCTCGCCAACTTCGCGAGCAAGTACGCGCTGCCCGCGCTACGCGACTTCGGCTCGTTCCTCAACACGTACGTGCTGCCGCCCGCGAGGACGGTCGGCGGCACACTGGCGAGCTACCTCGTGCCCGCAGCGAACGCCGTCGGCACAGCGTTCTCGGCAACCGCGGGATGGCTCAAGGAATACGGCGCGTGGCTCATCCCGGTCGGGGTGGCGGCGCTCGGTCTGACGGCGGTTCTGTCGGCGCAGGCGATCACGACCGGCATCGTCGCCGGTGTGTTCGCGGTATACCGCGGGGCGATCCTGCTGTGGTCGAGCGTGACCCGGATCGCGACCGGCGTGCAGGCTGCGTTCAATGCCGTGATGTCCGCGAACCCGGTCGGGCTCGTCGTCGTCGGGCTGCTCGCGCTCGGCGCCGCCCTGGTCGTCGCGTACAACAAGAGCGCGACGTTCCGGGCGATCGTTCAAGGCGCCTGGCAGGGCATCCAGTCGGCCGCGATGACGGCGTGGCAGGGGTTCATCAAGCCCGCACTGTCCGGGATTTGGGCCGGGCTGCAGGCGGTCGGCACGGCCGCCTCGTGGCTGTGGTCGAGCGTGCTGTCGCCGACGTTCTCGGCGATCGCGACCGGCGCGAAGATCCTCGTTGCGGTCGTCGTCGTCGCTGTCGTGACTCCGATCGTGCTCGCGTTCAAGGTGCTCGGCGCGATCGGCTCGTGGCTGTGGACGAACGCGCTGCAGCCCGCGTTCGCCGGTATCGCCGCGGGCGCGATGTGGCTGTGGAACAGCGCGCTCGCCCCCGCGTTCCGAGGGATCGCCGCGCTCGGCGTGTGGCTGTACGGCTCGATCCTGAAGCCGGTGTTCGGCGCGGCGATGGCGCTGATACGTGACGTCGGCGCCGTCGGTATGTGGCTGTACCGCAACGCGCTGCAGCCCGCGTTCCACGGGATCGTCACGCTCGTCTCGTGGTGGTGGACCGGCGTTACCGTGATCTTCGGCTACTTCAAGGCTGGAGTGCACGCGCTCGGCTCGGCTGGCTCGTGGCTGTACCGCTCGGCGATCAAGCCCGCGTTCGATGGGATCGGCTCGGCCGCCTCGTGGCTGTGGTCGAAAGCCCTCAAGCCCGCGTTCGACTCGGCGAAGACCGGCGTACGCCTGGTCGGCGACGCGTTCGGCTCGGCGAAGGACGCGATCGGCAAGGCGTTCGGCAAGATCGAGGACATCACGAAACGGCCCGTCAACTTCGTGATCTCTGCTGTGTACTCGCATGGAATTAAGGCCGTTTGGGACAAGGTGGCCGGGTTTGTCGGACTCGGCAAGCTGCCCGCTGCGCCGAAGCTGCTCGCGCAGGGCGGCACGGTCGGGCCGTGGGGACCAGCCGCGCCGATGAAGGTGAACCGGCCGACGGCGATCGTCGGCGAGGGGCGGCGGCAATACCCCGAGTACGTGATCCCGACCGACCCGCGGTACCGGCAGCGGGCGCTCGCGCTGCACGCGCAGGCAGGTACTCAGCTACTGGCCGGCGGCGGCGTGCTCGGCGCGATCGGCGACGTCGGCGACTGGATCGGCGACAAGGCGAAGTCGGTCGGCTCGGCCGTAATGGACGGCGTCGACTTTCTCGCCCACCCCGGCAAGCTGTGGGACAAGGCGACCAAGTTCGTCCGCGACAAGATCGCGAAGATCGGGCAGAACAAGTTCGCGCAGATGATCGGGAAGGTTCCGATCAAGATGCTGTCGGGCCTGAAAGACAAGGTCGTGAACGCGGCGACGAGCGCGTTCGGCGGCGGCTCGTCGGGCGACGTCGGCGGCTCGGGCGTCAAGCGCTGGTCGTCGGTCGTGCTGCAGGCGCTCAAGATGGTCGGGCAGCCCGCATCGCTGCTGCCGACCGTGCTGCGCAGGATGAACCAGGAGAGCGGCGGCAACCCGCACGCGATCAACAATTGGGACATCAACGCCCGCAACGGTGACCCCTCGCGCGGGCTCATGCAGGTGATCGGGTCCACGTTCCGCGCGTACGCGGGCAAGCTGTTCGGACGCGGCATCTACGACCCGCTCGCCAACATTTACGCGAGCATGCGATACGCGATGTCGAGGTACGGCTCGCTCGCCGCGGCGTACAACCGGGCCGGCGGGTACGCATCGGGCGGCCGACCGAAAGCGGGCGAGGTCGCGTGGGTCGGCGAGCAGGGACCCGAACTGATCAGGTTCGGATCCGGCGGCGCCACGGTGTGGGACAACGCGACGTCAATGCGCATGGCGGCCGGGCTCGGCGCGCTCAGGGGGTTCGCGAAGGGCACGAGCGGCGCGACGTCCGCCCGTCGGCAAGTGCCCGGCGACCTCACCTCGTTCACGAAGTCGCTCACCGGCTCGGCGAGCACGATCGCGTCGGCATCAAAGGCACTCGCCGACGACCTGCGGAAGACCGGCAAGGCTGGCCGCGCGCTCGCCGACCAGGTCGGCAAGACGTCGAGCAAACTGCAGAGCCTCGCGAAGCAACGCGACGCGGTCGCCTCGAAACTCGCGACGGCGAAGCAAGCGGCGGCCGACCAGAAGAAGAACGCGGCCGACTACCTGTCGCTCACGAACGTCGGCGACGTGTCGTCGGTGGGCGACTTGATCTCGGGCATGCAGTCGCGGCAGTCGACGCTCACCGGCTTTCAGTCGCTGATCAAGACCGCACAGAAGAAGGGGGTTTCACAGTCCGTCATACAGCAGCTTGTCGCCGCCGGGCCCGACAGTAACCTCGCGCAGCTCGTCGCCGGGGCGTCCGCGGGCGACATCAAGAAGATCAACGCGCTCGCCAAGAGCGGCGCCAAGATCGGCACCTCGTACGGCAACACGCTCGCCGACGCGATGTACGACGCCGGCTCGCAGGCAGGGCGCGGGTTCTTGACCGGTCTGCAGGCTCAAGAGAAAGCCCTGCAGGCGCAGATGAAAAAGCTCGGCGACGTCCTCGTCGACTCGATCGAGCACCGGCTCGACATCCACTCGCCGAGCCGCGAGACCGAACGCGTCGGCGCCATGGTCGGCGCGGGCGTCGTCGTCGGCACCGACAAGGCGCTCGCCGCTGTCCGCGCGGGCGCCGAGCGGCTCGGCACTGCGGCGATCCCGCCGGTCGTACCGGCTGCTGCTGCGCACGCGCAGGCAGCCGGGCTGCAGCGGGGCGACACGCTCGTGCTGCGGGTCGGCGAGCACGAGTTCGAGGCGGTCGTCGACGAGCGGGTCGACGCCGGGCTCGCCGACGTCCGCAGGCGCTCGCGCGCCGGATCGAAGAAGGGATGACCGCATGCCGATGATCGTCGACCCGGCGGCGCCGCACGTGACGCCGCCGGAACGGATCACTTCGCCCGACGGCTGGTTCGCCGCGATCGTCGACGAGCTGTGGGCGGGCGCCGTGCTGTCGGTGGACTACACCGCCGGGACGGCGCTGCCCGCTGCGGCGACCGTGATGCAGGTGAGGATCACCCGCACCGATCCCGGCGCCGCGCCGGTGCCGGTGCGGTCGGCCGACCCGGCGTGGGCGATCGAGGGCGTCGGCACGGCGTACGACAGCGAGGCGCCGCTCGGCGTCGCCGTCGTGTACACCGCCGTACCGGTCTACGCCGACGGCACGACCGGCCCGTCGTCGAGTCTCGCCGTCACCGTGCCCGCCCCGGAGGCAGGCGACGACCGTGATCTGTGGATCAAGAGTGTCGACGAGCCGGGGCTGTCGCTGCGGGCGATGGTCGTCGACTGGTCGGGCGCCTCGTCGACCGCGAGGCAGGACACGGCCGACGTCGCCGGTTCGCCGTACGTCGCGGTCGCCTACGACACGGCGTCGGCCGAGGCAGTGCAGGTGACTGTCGACGTGCCGCCCGGGGACGTCGACCGCATGCGCGAGCTGCTGCGCTCGGGCGTGCTGCTCGCGCAGGCCCGGCCGGGCTACTACTTCCCCGACAGCTTCCACGTTCCGGGGGACGTCACCGGGCCGACGCCGACCGGCAAACTCGGCAGCAGCGAGGGCTACCGGTTCGGCTGGACGATTCAGCCGGTCGCCCGCCCCGACACCGCCGAGCAGCCGATGCGGCTGCCTGCCTGGTCGTGGGATGCGCTCGCCGAGCAGTTCGGCTCGTGGGATGCGGTCGCCGCGAGCTACAGCTCGTGGGCGTCGCTGTCGACGAACGGTGTCACCTGATGCTGCCCGTTCCCGACACGGTGCACCGCGCCGTACTCGGGCCGACGAGGCGACCTCGCCGAGCCGAATGGTCCAACGACGGCGGCGTGACGTGGCTGCCTGCGCAGCTCGGCGACAGCGACGTGCGCGCCGACCGCAGCGCCGAATGCCGGTACAGCGCGTCGGCCGATCTGCTCGGCGTGCCGCTCGGCCGCAGCGGCGTGAACACGGTCGCGACGCGCGTGCGGCTGTGGCAGGGCGTCGCCGGTCCGCGGATGGACACCGTATGGATCCCCGCCGGTACATACGCCGTCGACGACGTCGAGCGCACGAGGCTCGGCGCCTCGGTCGAGCTGCTCGGGCTCGAGGACGTCATCAGGGGGGCCAAGTTCCCCACTGCGAGGACGCTCGGCCCGGACACCGCCGGGCACCTCGTCGACCCGCTCGTCGCTGAGGCGCTGCCCGGCGCGGTCGTCTCATGGCGGGCGGGCGCCGATCCCAGCACGGCCGTGCCGCAGTTCGTCGTCGACGAGGACCGGTGGCAGGCACTGAGCGGCGGCACCGACAGCAGCGGCACGTCGACCGGGATCGCCGCAGCGCTGGCCGGCGAGGTCTACTGCGACGCCCGCGGCGTGCCCACGATGGCGCCGACGCCGACGCTCGACGACCCGGTCGTGTGGCGGATCCCGTACGGCGTCGCCCTGGTCAAGCCGTCCGAGAAACAGTCGGCTGAGGGGCTCGTGAACCTGTGGGTGATCTCGGGTGACGGCGGCGACGGCTCGGCGTCGGTCGGGCCTGTGTACGTGTGGGACGACGACCCGAACAGCCTCACGTACGCCGGTCCCGCGCCGGTCGAGGATCCCCTCGCGCCGCAGCGGCTCGGCATGCCGTGGGTGCGGCTGCGGGTCGAGCGGTACTCGTCGGCGCTGATCACGTCGACCGCGCAGGCGTACACCGTCGGGCAGGCCAAGCTCGCCGACAGTCTCGGCGTGCAGTCGAGTCTCTCGTTCACGAGCGTATGTCACCCCGCCCTCGAGCCTGGCGACGTCGTCGAGGTCGAGGTGCGGCCGGGCGAGTGGCAGCGGCACATCATCGACAGCCTGTCGTACAGCCTCGGCGCCGTCTCGATGAGCTGCACGACCAGGACGACGACCCGGAGGCTCAATTGACGAGCGAGGCAGCGAACGCGCTCGGCGAGCAGCTCGCCATAGCCAAGAGCGGCGCGGCGGCCGGCGGCACGGTGTCGGCGCAGGTCGTCGACGTCACCGATACCGGCGTGAACCTCGACTACCGGGGCGCGCTGCTGCTCGACGTGCCGTGCGTCGACTCCTACCGCAACCGGCAGGCCGGCGATTGGGTCGCGCTGCGACCAGGCGCGAAGCCGGTCGTGATGTGGCGGCTCGGCCAGGATCCGGGCGAGGTCGACGAGGAGACGATCAAGTCGCTCGCGAAGGACGTCGCCCTTGACGAGCAGGTGCTGCGCGCGGCGACGTGGGGCACGGCCGCGCCATCGGGTACGGGGTGGCAGACGGTACAGACTCTGTACTTGCGCAAGAACTCCGAGGGCAAGGTCGAGCTGTACGGGCAGCTCGCCTCGCAGTCGGACACGTCGCCGGATACGCCGCCCGACCGGGCGCCGAAGCCGGCCACGATCTCGCCGACGGATTACGGGACATGGCGGGGCGGCCGTCCCGACGACTATGCCTCGTATCCGACACAAGGCGACTGGACCGGCCGCGGCAACCGGCGCGGCGCCTGGTTCTACGGCAGCGCGATCTCGGACGCGTGCGCCGGTAAGACCGTCGCGAAGATGACGGTTCGTTTTACCCGCCGCACCGGCTCGGGCGTCAACGCCAAGAGGCCGCTGCACCTGTACCTGCACGATCACAGCTCGCCGCCGTCCGGGCAGCTCGACCTCGATGACGGGCCCGAGGAACTGCTGTCGCTGTCGGTCGGCGCGACCGGCACGGCGACGCTGCCCGCCTCGTGGCGATCGCAGCTCGCATCCGGCGCGGCGAAGGGACTCGCGATCTACGCGAGCGGCAGCCGCGACTACATGTCCGTGCAGGGCGGCACGATCACGATCACCTTCAGTTAGGGGGCCATATGGCTACCGTCGGCCGCGCTCAACTCCCGATCCCTGGTGGCGGCGACGCCCCGGTCGGGCCCGGCGCACTCGCCGAACTCGCGCTCGCCATCGACCCGCACCTCGTGCAGCACGTCGTCGACAAAGCTGAGCGCGACGCGCAGTACGCCGACTCTCCGCTGCACATGCTCGTGTCGGCCGAGAACGGGTCGCTGTGGATGAAGACGAGCGCCTCGTCGAACACGTGGGCCGTGATCTACGAGCCGCTCGCCGACTGGCGGCCGGTCACCCTCGCGAGCGGGTTCACCGCCGGGCAGACGACGCCCGAAATCCGCATCGACCGCGGGCAGGTGTACCTACGCGGCCGGGTCGAGAAGAGCGACGGAACAACGATCGGCATCAGTGGCGTGAAGCTCGGCACCGTGCCCGACGACTGCATCCCGTCGCAGCTCGAAAGCTGGGCGGCCGGCCAGTCCATCACCGGCGACCCCGTCACCGCCGTCGGCCGCATGGAAGCGTTCTCGCACGACCAGGACTCGAACAGCCTCGGCGGCGCCGGCTCGCTCGTCTGGTACTCGCAGGACGGCACCGGAACGACGTGGGTCGACATCAGCGGCCGTTACTCGCTCAACTGAGAGGGGGCTGCCACTCGTGGCGCTCTACACATACGGCGGCACGCCCGCCGACGTCCTCGTGACCTCGACCGGCGACGTCGTGCCCGACTATCCGCTGCTCGTCCGCCGAGCCGGTACCGGCGAACTCGTGACCGCCCTTTACGAGGACGACGGCACGACCCCGATCGGCGAGCTGCGCACGAACCCGTCGAGCAGCTCGCAGCCCGGCGCGATCCGCCCGTTCAAGGTCGCCGACGTGACCGCGATCGACTTCGAGTACCTCGACGCGAGCGGCAACCCGGTCCGCTGGTACCAGGCCGGCCGCGAGGTCGCCGCGGGCGCACTGGAGACCGCGCAGTCGGCGCTCGCCGAAGCCGACGGGAAACTCGACCGCGCAACCGGCGGCACGGTGCAGGGGCCGACGACGTTCGAGCAGCCGCTCACCGCGCCGAACCTGCCCGACCTCGTCGGCGCCCGCTGGTTCATCGTGGCCGGCGCGACCGGCAACGGCGTCGCCGACGACCGCGCCGTGATTCAGGCGCAGCTCGACGCCGCGCACGCTGCAGGCGGCGGCGTCGTGTTCCTGCCGCCCGGCAAGACGTACGGGGTGTCGACGTTCCTCGTCGTGTACGACCGCACCGTGCTGTGGGCGTACGGAGCGACGCTCAAGGCGACCGGGAACAGCGGGCTCGTGCGCAACTTTCTCGGCACCGAGACGTTCACCGGCTACTCGGGACATTCCGGGATCACGCTGCTCGGCGGTACGTACGACGGCAACGCGTCCGACGGCACGACCGGCAGCGTGACCAGCGAAACCGACGTGATCAACTTCGTGCACTGCAGCGACATCACGGTGCGCGACGTGACTGTGCTCAACTGCTCGACCGCGCACGCCCTCGAGTTCAACTCGACCGACGGCGGCCGGGCGATCAACTGCCGGTTTCTCGGGTTCCGGGACAACTCCAGTGGCGGCACGCGGCAGTTCTCCGAAGCCGTGCAAGTCGACATGGCCAAGTCGGGCAGCAGCTCGATCGGCTCGTTCGACAACACACCGAGTCGGAACATCACGATCTCGGGCTGCTACTTCGGTCCGTCGTCGCGGCTCGGCCCCTACGGGCGTGCGGTCGGCTCGCACACGGTCGCCGACACGGTGTACTACGACAACATCACCGTGACCGGCTGCCGGATCGACGGCACGCTGCAGGAAGGCATCCACGGGTACGGCTGGCGACGTGCCGTGATCTCCGACAACGTGATCACCGGTACGGGCATGGCCGGGATCAAGTGCACGGTGCCCGATCCGGCGACCGCCGGGTACGCGCTCACACCGCACTCGATCGACATTCACGGCAACGTGATCGACTCGAACGCGAGCGAGGCTGCGGCGCAGGTGATCGGGTTCGCGACCGCCCTGTATCGGGGCGTTGCCATCACCGGCAACACCTCGCGCAGCTCGGGCAGCGTCGGGTTCCGAGCCGACTACACGAACGGGCCCGTGATCGCCGACAACATCGTCGACTCGTCGTCGTCGACCGGGGTGTTCGTGCAGTGGGGGACCGACGCGACCCTGTCGGGCAACTCGTGCCGCAGCACGGGCAGTAACGCGCTCAACGTGACCGGCTGCACCGGGGGCGCGGTCGTCGGGAACGTCGTCAACGGCACGAGCAGCAATTTCGGGATCTTCGTCGGGCAAGCCGGTGACGGCGTCTCGTCGACCGACGTGCTCGTGTCCGGGAACATGATCACGGCGCCCGCGTCGTCGGGCATCCGGCTGTCGACCGGCGCCGTGCGCTGCACGGTCACCTCGAACAAGGTCAGGAAGGGCTCGGGCGCGGCGACGAGCGCCGTTTCGATGGCGTCGAGCGCGACCGACTGCGCGCTGCTGTTCAACGACTTCGCGGGTAACGGCTGGTCGGCGTCGACCGCCCTGTCGGTGTCGACGGCAGCGCCGTTCACCGGCCCCGGCGGCATGCAGGCGCTGCCCGGCACGAACCAGGTCGACGGCGACCTCACTCCGCTGCCCGCCCTCGAGGCGGCGCTGCGGTCGTCCGGACGGTTCGAGACGACGTCGCGCCTACGCTGCGGCACCTCGTCGACGCCGACGAGCGGCACTCTGTATCTGGTGCCGATATGGCTGCCGCGAGGCACGGTCGTCTCGAACATCACGTTCGTGAGCGGCGGCACCGCCGCGGCGTCGCCAACAAACTGGTGGTTCAGCTTGCATGACAGCTCGCGCAAGATGCTCGCGCGCACGGCCGACCAGACAACGACGGCATGGCCCGCGAACACCGTGATGACGAAGGCCGTCGCGCAGACGACCGCGGGCAGCGCCTCGTCGTACACGACGACGTACACCGGGCTGCACTACCTCGGGATCATGGTCAAGGCGACGACGCAGCCGAACATCGTCGGCGAGGGCAGCGTCGCCGACGTCGTCGCGTCCGTCTCGCCGGGCTACGGCGGCACCGACACCGGCATGTCGACCCCGCCGACCGTGAGCGGTACCGGATTCACGGCCGGCGCGTTCGGTGCCGGATCCGGGATCATGGCGTACGCCTACACGAGCTGACCACTCCCCCGATTCCACGCCCCGAGCCGAGCCGGCCGGGGCGTTTCTCATGCACGCACTCAGGAGGGCTCACCCATGGGTGACACAGAAAGGCCGATCCCCGAACGGCTCGGCGACCAGGAAGAGCAAGCGGCGCACCTCGTGCGGACCGGCAACGGCCCGACCGTCGAGGGCGAGGCCGAGCTGCTCGCCGAGCAGTACGGCAGTCCGGACATGGCCGGGTTCTACACCGGGCCCGAACTCGCCGACCAGGTCGCCGACGAGCCCGCCGGCGACGGCGACCAGGACGACGAGCAGCCGGCCGCCGCGGGCGACGCCCCGGCCGAGGGCACCTCGAAGGGGGGCGAGTCCGCATGAGCCTCGAGGGCATGGTCGCGCAGATGGAACGCTGGATAGGCACCGGCGAACCGAACGCGATTCAGGAGTGGTACCGGCAGCGCAACGGCGCGGCGTACGTGGGCAACTGGCCGTGGTGCGACGCCACGATCACCCGCGCCGCGGTCGACTCGGGCGAGTACGACGCGGTGTGCTTCGGGCACGACTTCGCGTACACCGTGGCGCACGCGCAGCGGTTCAAGGACGCGGGCGCCTGGCACGCGATGACCAACGGCATCAAGGCGTCTGGCATCCGGCGCGGCGACATCGTGTTCTTCGACTGGGCGGGCTCGTCGTCGATCGGCGCGATCGACCATGTCGGCATCGTCACGGGGGTGTCGTCCGACTACCGGTACGTGTACACGATCGAGGGCAACACGGCGAACGTGTGCGCGAGGCGCGTACGCGTCGTGCACGACATCGCCGGGTTCGGCCGCCCCAAGTACAAGCCCGAGCCGAAGACGACGAACACGAGCGGCAGCTCGACGTCGACCTCGAAGCGTCCGCAGGTGTCCCTCTCGCGCCTCGTAAAGGCGTTCAAGACGGATCCGCCGAAGAAGGGCACGCCGGTCTCGTACGCGCCCGTCGAGGTCGTCGAGAACGCGCTCGTCGCCGAGCGGCTGCTCGCGAAGCGGTACGTCGACGGGCACGCCGGTACAGCCACGCGCAGCGCGTACGCCCTGTATCAGGAGCGGCTCGGGTTCACCGGCGACGACGCCGACGGCATCCCCGGAGAGACGTCGCTCAAGCGGCTCGCGAAGGCCCACGGGTTCGACGTCGTCGCCTGATCGCTGCCCGGCCGCCGCCGGGTGGCCGGGCCCACCCATCACCGGAAGGGGGCCGACATGACCGGCCTGTTCGTCAGTTTCATGCGCACCGCCGTGCCGCTGGTCGCGGGGTGGCTGCTCACTCTCGCCGTGCGTACCGGTATCGAGATCAACTCGGCGACCGTCACCGGCCTGGTTACGGCCGGGCTCGCGCTCGCGTACTACGTCGTGTTCAGGCTGCTCGAATGGCTCGGCGAGCGGGCGCCGGGCACCTTCCTGCAGAACCTCGCCGGGGTGTTCCTCGGGTGGGCCCGGCCGCCGGCGTACCCGAAGTACGAGGCGCTGCAGCCGGTCGACCCGGCCGCGTACACCGGCCCGGCTGGCAACGGGTGACGCTGGCCGTTCGGCCGCCGTCCTACCCCCCACTGCACTATCGGAGGTCCCGCGTGGACGCTGCGACGCTCGGCGCCGTCGGAACCATGGTGGTCGGGCTCGCAGCGGCTGCCGCCGCCCTGGTCGGGCACCGTGGCGCGAACGCTGCCTCGCAGTCCGGCGCCGTCCTCGGCGGGTACTCGACGCTCGTCGACAACCTGCAGGAAGAGCGCGACAAGCTGCGCGACCGGCTCGTCGAGACCGAACGGCTACTCGCGGCGGCGTACGCCGAACTCGCCAGTGAGCGGGCCGACAAGGCCGGGCTGCACGAGCAGATCACGGCGCTCACAGCCGAGAAAGTGCGGCTGCGCGAGCAGCTCGTCGAGCTTGGAGGGCAACCCACGTGAAGCGTCGACATGCTCAGCCGGTCCTCGCGCAGCGGTGGCGCTCGCTCGCGGTCGCCGCCGTGCTGCTCGTGCTGTCCGGCGCCGTGCTGCTCGTGTGGCTGCGGATCGACGCCGAAGCGAGCCGCGCAGACGCCCTCGCCGACGAGGCGAACCTGCGCGGCGACGCGGTAAGCACGCTGGCGACCGACGTGCGGGTGCTGCGGGCGCAGATCACGGCGAAAGGCGGCACGCCAGCCGCGCCCGATCCGTCGCGGGCGGTCGACGATCTGCCCGCGCGGGCCGAGGTGCCGGTGCCGATCCCCGGCCCTGCCGGGCCCCGCGGTCCGCAGGGCGAGCCGGGGAAGGCAGCGCCGACGATCACGCCGTCGCCTGGTCCGGCCGGTCCGTCGGGTGCACCGGGTGCGCCGGGCGAGCCCGGGGCAACGGTCACGGGTCCGCCTGGTCCCGCCGGTCCGACCGGCCCCGCAGGACCCGCAGGCCCCGCAGGCCCGCCAGGCAAGGACGGCGCCGACGGAAAGGACGGCGCCGACGGCCGCGACGGACAGACGTGCCCGGACGGGTACACCCTGCAGGCGCCCGCCGACGATCCCGACGCGCTCGTCTGCCGCCGCGATGGCGCACCGCAGCCGAGCGACCCGTCGCCGAGCACCTCGTCGACGCTGCTCGGGCTGCCCGCCGAGCGCCGCCGCATCGCATGAACAGCGCGCCCCTGTCTGGCCTCACGGCCGGGCAGGGGCGCTTTCGTGCGTCCGGAATCGGCTACGCGCCGAGTGAGTCGATCAGGTGATCGTCAAGATCGGCGAACCAATCCTCGCGGCGCCACGGACGCAGATCGCTGCGGGCACGGCGCAGCCTGATCGAGGCAACCCGGCCGCCGGTCGCCGAAGCTGCGTCGATGCATCCGTGCAGCAGCTCGGCCGCCGACTCAGGCTCGTCGAGCCGGATACGAGCGAGTGCCTGATCGGTGGCCACGATCGCCCGCTGCACGCGCTCGCGCGGCGCCTGCAGCGCCTCAGCCGATCGCGCGAAGTAGTCGTGAGCCTCGCCGGGGTCGCCGACGTAAAGCGAGGTGACGCCCTCGAAGCCGCGCAGGTGCGCAGGCGAGAACGACGTCGGCGCCGGATCGCCGTCGCGGTCGCTGTCCATGTCGTACCAGGCGAGAGCGAGCGCCGCTCGCGCGTTCCGCTCGGCGCCAGCGCGGGCCGCGATCTCCGCCTGCAGGGCGTGCGCTCGGGCTCGGATCGTCACACTCTCGCCCGCGCGAGCGTCGCGCACCGCGGCGTCGACGAGCCGCTGTGCCGCTTCGATTCCGGGCGTCGAGTACAGGGTGACCAGGGCGTGACTCATGTGGACGACGGACCGGCGCCACGACGAGCCGGTACCGCCTGCGGCTGCGGTCGCTTCGGCGTACAGCGCTCGGGCTGCAGCGTCGTCGCGGGTCTCGAACGCTGCTCGTCCGGCCATGGTGAATGCCTGTGCGGCGACAGCCTGCAGGCCAGGCAGTAGCGGCTCGGGCACGGCTGCGTCGAGCAGCCGGCGGCACGACTCGACGATCGGAGCGAGCAAGAGCTGCACCCGCACGAACGGCACGCTTCCGACTTGCCCGTTCACATCGCCGACGGCGAGCCGCATGTCGGCGAGCAGCCCCTCGTCGAGTCGTGAAGGATCGGCGAGGGCGGACGAGAGGGCGTGCTGCGTCGCCGGGCCGAGCAGCGCGAGCAGCCCGCCGCCGCCGTCGGTCGCAGTACGCACCAGCAGCGTGCGCAGCTCGTCGAGCCGGTGCTCGCTCTCGCCGAGATGCGCGAGCGCGTCGAGCAGCTCGCCGAAGTCGGACCCGGCGCCGAGCGACGTCTGCCCGTCGGCGCTGCGGGCGTACACGTGGGCGAGCAGCAGTTGATACCGCTCGCCGGGCAGGATCGGCGCCTTACTGGATTCCCACCGGGCGACGGACCGCTGCACACTCGCGACGCTGGCGTCGAGTGGCTGCCCGAGTTCGGCAGCCTTGCCGACGAGGGCTCGGGCGAGGCCGGTGAGGGACCAGCCGCGGGCGAGCCGTAACCGTTTGAGTGTGGCGGCGCCGACGAGGCTGTCGTGCGCGCTCATGTCCTCATGATGCACGCTGCGTAGGTCATACGGGCACGATCAGTCGTGGTTTCCCCCGTGAGGCTGCATAGTTGATCGTCTGCCAAGTGCCCGAGGTGCCCTCGGGTCCCTCGCGCGGGAAGCCGAGCACCATCTGCGCCCGGTCGACCATGTACCGGTTCCGGGCGTGATACGCCGGGGTGCGCAGCTCGGCAGCGCCGAGTTCGACGACTTCGGCGAGCCGGTCGCGACACCGCTCGATCGCCTGCCGCGCTTCGGCCGGCTGCTGTGCGACCGTGCCCGGCACGACGACCGTTATCCGGCTCTTCGAGTGCCCAGCGAGCCAGAGCAGAGTAAGGCTGTCGATGCCCTTCGCGCCGCCGATGAAGAAGTGCGCGTCATCTCTCGCCCACGGCGCGAGGTAGGTGCCGAACAGGTCGCCGAACCAGGTGAGTTCCCGGTGCCCGGTCTCCCGAGTTCCGGTAATCGCTGCAGCTAGAGGCATTGATCAACTCCGTGTCATAGGTTGTCAGATCCTGCGACTTCACGCGCTGCTGTGGGATCGAGGCATGGAAGCGATGACCGCCTCGGCCATTCTGGCCGAACAGCTCGAAGCGCGCGGGCTGTCTGTGACGAATCAGGATCATCACGCTGTAAGCGTGACGAATCCCCTGCACCCCGGACTCGGCGAGATCGTCACCGCGCACGGCGGGCGGTACCTCACCGACTACGGATACGAGATCGGCGAGCAGGGCGACGAGACCGCGACCGCCGAGCGCGTCGCGTTTCTGCTCGGGCTGCCCCGCAGCTCCGCCGCCCGTCCCCCGATCCGAAGGGCAGGGCGATGACCGACAGCGCGACACAGCGGCACATCCGGCGTTCCGAACTCGCTGCCGCCGCGGTCGGCGGACTCGACGGGTTCACGCCGCTCAACTGGGTAAGTCAGACCGGCGCGAGCGCCGTCATCGCCGTCGCGGCATGGGACCGAGGCGAACTCGTCGAGGTCCCCGTCGGCAAGGCATGGCACGTCGTACGCCTGCCTCGCGCACTCGGCTGGAAGACCGTTCGGCGCATGCAGGAGAACGGCACACCGGTCGGCCCGGTGCAGCACACCCCCGACGGCGTCGAGGTGCTCGTGCCGGTCGGCTCGGTGGCCGATTGGCTGCTGCCCGACTCTTACGTGCTCACTGGGGGAACTGTCGCCGTACCGCACCCCTCCATGGTCGCCCCCCATACGCAAGCGGGGCACTCGTGGATCGTCTCGCCGCAGGAGTGTGTGCCACTCACCGACGCCGATCTGCTGCACGAGGCGTACGCCGCGGCGCTTGACTCCATCCCCACGGACGCCGCCCTATGATCATCCCCGTCGCCCCCATCGTCCCCACGCCGGGCGTGATCGCGTCGCTCGGCATCCGCCCATGGATCGACCACACGGCCGCCGGGCAGCACTTCGCCCCCATGCTGATCACCCACCCGACCCCCCGCCGCGACGACGACACCCCCGAGGCGATCGAGGCTCGCATGCGGGGGGTCGCGCAGGCTCTCGGCGCCGGCCGCCCCGACCGCGAGCTGCCGGACGTCGGTCCGCGCGTCGCAATACACCGCGGCGTTGTCCTGGTCCGCCTCGACGGCACCCCGCACGCACTGACCGCGCGTGCCCCCCGCTGGGGCCAGATCATCACCGGTCTCGGTCTCGTGTTGCTCGCCGTAGGACTCGATCCCCTGTCGCCCGGCGCACACGGCGCCGAGGTCGACGAGTACATCGAGCGGGCCGGCGCGACGGGCCGGATTCGGTTCGCCGGTGCCCGCGTCGCCCGTGACGCTCGCCACTGGCCCGGCGTCGAGTCGCCGCACGCCGCACACACCGCGATCCCCGCTCTGCAGTAATCCCGGTCGCCACCCCGGCGGCGCAGTCCCGTTCACCAACCGAGGGATAGAACATGACTGCTCACCCCGTCTCACCGAACACCGTGCTCGCGAACGCGCTCAGCTCGGCAGAGGACGTCCTCGCACCCCGTATACGGACGATGCGCCCGGCGCGGGTGACGTTCGTCGTCGGGACGCAGATCAACGGCGTTCCGCACCTCGGTACGTCCCTCGTGCATTCCCTCTCATTCGCCGCTGCGGCACGGGTTCGGGAACGCTTCGATGTTCCCGTCGAGGTGCTGTTCGGTGCCCTCGACAATGCACCGCACGAGGTCGTCGTCGACCCGGCGTCCGGGCACCGTTTTCAGCGCGCTTACGCGCAGGCGCTCGGCGAGGCAGCCCTCGCCGACCAGGTCGACGAGCTGTACCGACCGCTATTCGACGCACTGTCCGGGCGGCTCTCGATCCCGTACTCGATCGAGATGTACTCGCGGCAGCAGCAGCACGAGCAGTACCGGCGCACCTGGTTACGTGTACACCGTCGCATCGACGCCGCCCGCTGGTGGCTCGATCCGTCGCACGGTGTCCCCCACGTGCGCGTTCCTTGCCCGACGCCGGGCTGTGGCTGGGCTGAGAAGTACGCCGAACGAACCCGCGTCCTGCTCGACACCGATCACGCTGAGGTGCATGCGGTCTGCCTGCACCACGGGCCCTACGAGGTCATCATCGACCCGACCGGCGGCGGTTACCTCGACCTCGCAACGCTGTACCGGAACCTCGTCAAAGAGGTCGCCTCGACCGCCGACCGCGACCGCCTGTGCGTGATGGTGAAGGGCGGCGACTGGGTGTTCGGCTCGACCCTAGTCGACAACGCGCTGACTGCGATCGGCCTCGTCGGTGCCCAACTGCCGACCCGTCTGTTCTGCCCGCAGGTCGTCACGGACACGGGCGCGAAGCTGTCCAAGTCGCTCATACGGGACGGCAAGGCGCCGTTGCCGGACGGCTCGGCGCCGTGGATGCTCGACACCCGACTGTGGCCGGGCTCGTTGCCCGAGTACGCCGACCGGCTGCTCGGCATGGCCGACGTGTTGCTCGCCGATCCGCGCCACTTCTTCCGCGCGTACTCGGCTGGCGAGCTTGGCCGCCTGATGTCCCAACCTACGAGGAGCGTCACCGCTACATGAGCGACACCACGACTGACCGCATGCACGAGTTGAATCTGTACCGCCGGTACTTCGACCTCGTCGCCGCCGGCCGCAAGACGATCGAGGTTCGGGTGCGGTACCCGCACCTTGCTGACATGGCCGCGGGCGACACGATCCGGTTCCGGATCAAGGGCACCGACGAGACGTGCGACGTTCGGGTGCTGCGGGTGACCGCGTATCCGGACTTCGAGGCGCTGCTCGACGGCGAGGGGCCGGCGAACGTGAACCCGACCGCGAGCCGCGAGCAGCAGCTCGTGAACATTCGCGGTATCTACCCGCCCGAGAAAGAGGCGCTCGGCGCGCTCGCGATCGAGATCGAGCTGCTCGGCGCCCAGCGTCCCTAAGCCGGGGTGTCCGGCGGTCGACGCTTCCCCCGACGTCCCGCCGGGCACCCCCTTCCATCCTCGAACGCAGATGCGAATATGCTGAGTGCTTGGCATATGCACGCAGGAGGATGCGTCACCCGGGAGTCAGACCGACGTCCCCCCACATCCGGACGCGATAGGCACCTCACGCGCGAGGCCCGTTCCGTCAAGAGCACGGAGTCGCGTCCATACCGCCCCGGCTGTCCGTACAGTGGCAGCCGGGGCGGGCCCGTTCGGGGGAACGGATCGCGTCAATCTCTCAGGAATCTCACGCCAAGCGCCTTTCCTTAGTTTGGTTCCGAGCGACCTGCGAAGACGCAGGTGAGCACATCGCTAAACCTCGCACACCTTCTAAGCGCTTGGCCGCAGGTTCGAGTCCTGCCGGGGGCGCCCACTGTCAGCCCTCCCATCGGGAGGGCTTTTTGCTGGTCAGGAGGGGTGCGGCCCCACGCAAAGGAGCGCCGGACCCACCCCGGTGATCGCGGGGAGAGTCCGGCGCTGTCCGGCTGTCACCGGGTTTCTGCGGGTGGCTGCGGTGAATACGCGGGGAAGTTCTCCGGGCGCCGTCAGGCGGTCTCAGGCAGATCGGGAAGATCCCCGCGCGCCAGAATCCGCTTCTTGAGGTCCCGGAGCTGCCCCGAGATGCACCGGGCGTAGACGGCCAGCAGCACGGGCACGCTGTTGCCCGCCCACTCGGCCACCTGCGCCGGCGGGATGCCGTCGTTGAGCCAGTTGGTCAGGCAGGTGTGCCGCAGGTCGTACACCCGCTTGCCGAGCGGTGAGGCGAATTCCTCCGGAGAGAGCACTTCGGCGCGGGCGGTCCGCCAGGCCCGGCGGATGACCGAGCCTGCGAGCATGCCGCCCTTCTCGCCCTGGAACAGCAGATCTCCCGGCTTCAGGCTCTCTGCCTTGATGTGCTCGCGCAGGATCCGCGTCAGCGACGGGTGCCCCGGCACGACGCGCGTGTCATCCGAAGCGCGTCCCTTCAGCCCGCGCTCTTCATGGATCTCGCCGTCATCCGTCCAGTTCTTCCCGACCTCCGGCTGAGCGGTGTGGAACAGCAACTCGCACCACTGGTCTTCGGCATCCTCGGCAGGCAGGCGGACGTCCGCAACGCCCATCGCCACAACCTCTTCCGGGCGTGGCCCGGCGTAGTACATCGTGGCGAAGAAGGCGTGGAGCCGATCGCCACCGCGGGGACGCCGGCGTACCCAGCCCAGCAGGCGCGCCGCCTGTTCCGGGTTGAGCAGAGACCTCTTGTCGACCGCGGATGACGTCTTGGGCGCCGCCCCTCTCCCCTTCGGCAGGGGATTCGCCCGCAGAATCCGGTGCTTGACGGCGTACTCCATGGCCACGTTCAGGATCCGCCGGTTGCGCTTGACGGAGCTTGCCGCGGCACGCGTGCCGTCCAACTTCGAGCCGACGGCCCGAAGTACCTCGTCAACCTTGGCGGGGTCCTCCCATGCCGCCATGGTCAGAGTGTTGCGCTCCACCCACTTCAGGATGGTGACCACGTCGGGTGGGGCGTCCTCCCGGCGCCGCGTGTTGAACGCGAACTCCCGCAGCGCAGTGCGTACGTCGACCGGCCGGAACGCCGCCGGCGGTGTCTGCAGCAGAGCAACGGTGGCTGTCATGAGGGCTTTCGACGTGTTCTTGCGGTTGTTTCCGCCGGTCCGGTGCCACTGGGCATCCGCAAAGTGGACGGCGAAGTCGTACCAGTTCACCGCGCTCGCCCCGGACTGGTGCGAGACGGGCCGCCCCGTGGCGAGGCTGAATGCCTCGCCACGGCGCGTGGCACTGACCAGCTCGGAGCGGAAGGCGTCCGCCAGTGCCTTCGTGTCGAACGGCGCTCGCCACTCCTTGCCGTCCAACTCCCATCGGACGGTGTGGGTCGTCTTGCGCTTGCCCTTGTAGACCGCCGTCTTCCAAATCTTGACGTTGTACGTCGTGCCGTCCATCAGGCGGCGTCCTCCCGGTCGTCCAGCCAGTGTTCGTAGTCGCTGCGCCGGACCCGGATGTCACCGTTGGGCAGCTTGATACAGCGAGGGGCTCGCCCCTTCGCGCGCCAGTCGTAGAAGGTGGAGCGCGAGATCTTCAGGTCCTTGCAGATCTCCGCGAGCGTGAGCTTGTCGTCTCGCGGGCGGTACGCGGCCGTCGTCACCGCGTGCTCCTCTCATGGGTCCGTACAGCCGCGCGACCGTCGGAGGGGGCGTCAGGCTGTCCGATGTGGGCCAGGGAGCGGGGGGAGCCGGGTTCCTCGATCGCACCGTCCAGGAGGTTCATGTCGGCGCGCAGGTCGGCGAGTTGACCGGGGTGGGGGTCGGCGCGATCGGGACCCCCGGCGCGCGTGGCCGCCGCGGACGAGGCGTGGGAGGGGGTGCCCCAGCCGGGCGGGAGGTCGGTGACGCCGGCGCCCTCCAGGACCGTACGGAGGACGGCCGCGCGGGCACCGGGCTGCACGCGCAGCGCCTCGGGGAGGGCGCGGCACGCTCGGACGACCTGGTTGTCGAGGAAGGGCGCGTGCAGGCGCTGGGAGCGGATCTCGGCGGCCTGTTCCAGGACGCGCAGGTCGGCGGCGTAGCGGGTGAGGGCGGCACGCGCGCGGTGGTCGCCGGGGCGCCGGTCGCCGGACCCGGCGGACCGGTCCGCCTCCACCTGCAGCAGAACCGATACTTCAGCCAGCGCCTCGCCCGTCAGCCAGCGGGCCGCCGGCCCGGGTCTCGCCCAGCCCAGTGCCGCGAGGGACGCGCCGACCGCTCCCTTGGGCTCCTCGAAGCGGCGCCGCATCAGCCGCTCGGACAGCTCCTCCAGGCCCGCCCGGTAAGGGGTACGGGCCAGGCGGCGGGCCGCGCCGTACACGCGCGCGGGGACCAGCACCGAGCCGTCGGCCTTGGCCAGCGCGGCCACCGGCCGGACCAGATGGCGGCGCCTGCGGTCCATGAGGAGGTCGGCGAGGCGGGCGGGGTGGGCGTCCAGGACCTGGCGGGCGCCGTGGCCGGTGAAGTGGTCGGCGCTGCCGGCGGCGAGGCGGGCGCGGTGCCGGCCGGCCATGACCAGGGAGGGTCCGGGCTCGTCGGTGAGCGGGCCGTCGAGGTCGGCGTAGGGCAGGGTCTCCTCGCCTCCGGTGACCACCACGTGGTGCAGGCGCGGGTTGGCGGCGAGGGCGCCCGCACGTTCGAGCTCGGCCTCGCGCCCGCCGACGGCGAGGTCGTTGAAGGTGACCGCGACGAGCCGCTCGCCGGCGCCCGTGCCGTGCCCCAGCAGGGTGCCCGGTCTGCCCGGGAGCCCCGCGGCCAGCAGGGCCAGCGTGCCGGAGGCCGGTCCGCCGGACAGGTCGGCGCCGATGCCCGGCACCGGCATCCCGCGCGCGGCGCGCCGCTCGGCGGGACCCATGCCGGGCACCGGGCCGGGGTCGAGGCCGGGCACGTGCCGGGGTGCCGCCAGCCGGGCACGGACCGCCTCCACGAGGGCGTCCCGTACGGCGTCCACGGCGCGGTCGGGGTCGGCGGGGGGCGCGGCCACGGCGAGGGAGGCGACCGGCTCGTAGCCGGCGACCTCGCGCGATCCGGCGCGCAGCACCAGCGCATGCCCCGGCGGCACCCGCCGTACGCCCTCGTACGGGGTGGTGTCGCGCAGCGCGGCCGGGACGTCGGGGGCGGCGAGCAGGGCGGCCAGGTGTCCGAAGTCGAGGTTGGCCTCGATGAGGTCGGCGAGGGGCAGGGCGGCGGTGGCGTAGGCCGTGCCGCCGGCCCACGGGGTGTGGAAGACCGGGCGCGCGCCCGCGAGATCGCCGCAGACGGTGATGCGCCGGCCCACCTGCACGACGGCCGTGTAGCTGCCGGGCCAGGCGGTCAGGTGGCGAAGCGCGCCCCCGCGCGCGGTGAACAGCGCGCGGCGCAGCTCCTCGTCGGAGGCGCCGCAGATGCCGAGGACGGCGATCCTGTTCTGCGGGTCGGCGCTCACCACGCGCACCTCGTCCGGGCGCCAGTCGCCGACCGCCCACAGCGGATCCGGGTCGCCCCACAGGAGGTGGGAGCCGACCGGGTGCAGGGTCTCGCCGTCGTACCCGAGGGCGCCCGCGGTGCCGATCCCGGCGGCGCCCGCGGCGGTGCTGCTCCAACCCACCAACCACCGCATCGACGCCTCCACAGACCGTGGACAACCAAGTGCACCGTACGAACGGTTCCCCATGCTGCCATGAAGGACGCGCTGTGGAGGGGCGACGGCACCGGCTTCGACCGAGGGATTCCCGGCGGGCGTTCACGCGCGCGGTGCGGGGCGGCCGTGGGCCGACCATGATCGGTGCGGCGCGAATGCGCCCCCCGCACGCTCCCCCAAAACGCCGTTCGCGCCCTCAACTTGCGTGGTCGGGGCGGAAATCAACCGTGTCGGGCGGGGGTGATTTTCAGCCAAATATGCTGAGCCGCACAGGATTTGAGCACGCTCCGTACAGGCCTGCGGAGCGCGCGGCGGCGCGGACACGCGCACAGTCCGGGAGGCGGGCATCGCCTCCCGGACCGGTCCGCCACCCGCGGGGATGAAGGTGGCGGTGTCCCCCAGCCCACTGGATCCAGTACAGCGGGCCGACCCACGCAAGAGCCATGGAACCGCTCCCCCGGTGGCCGGACCAGAGCGCACGGACGGGCGCACGGCCACACGTGCGGGGGCACGCGGCGACAGGCCGTGCACGGTGCGTACAGGACCGCACTTCCGTACGGACCACAATCCCGCCATCCGGAACAATGCCCCTTAACGCTTGGGATGCGGCGAACTACGCTGGGTTTACGAATGCCGCGTGGTTATGCCACCGCGGCAGCCGTCTGTGTCGAGGGGTGGCGCATGTCCAGGGAGCAACGCGGGCCGAACGAAAAGCTCGGCGCCGTTCTCGCCCTCGCGGGAATCAGCAACGCAGGACTCGCGCGACGCGTCAACGATCTTGGCGCGCAACGCGGGTTGACTCTTCGCTACGACAAGACGTCCGTGGCGCGCTGGGTGTCGAAGGGGATGGTGCCCCAGGGCGCGGCACCGCACCTCATCGCCGCCGCCATCGGGCAGAAGCTCGGCCGCCCCGTGCCGCTCCACGAGATCGGCCTGGCGGACGCGGATCCCGCACCCGAAGTGGGCCTGGCCTTCCCCAGAGACGTGGGACAGGCGGTGAGGTCGGCGACGGAGCTGTACCGCCTCGACCTCGCCGGCCGCCGGGCCGGCTCCGGCGGCATCTGGCAGTCGCTCGCCGGATCGTTCGCAGTGAGCGCATACGCAACGCCCGCCTCACGATGGCTGATAACCCCCGCCGACAGCTCGGTCGCGCGGGAGGCGGGCTCCGCCGAGGAGTCCGGCGCACCGATCAAAGTCGGCCACAGCGACGTGCAGAAGCTGCAGGAGGCCGCCGAGGACGCCCGCCGGTGGGACTCCAAGTACGGCGGAGGGGACTGGCGTTCGTCGATGGTGCCGGAGTGCCTGCGGGTGGAGGCGGCGCCGCTGCTGCTCGGCTCCTACTCCGACGAAGTGGGCCGCGCCCTGTTCGGCGCCAGCGCGGAACTCACCCGGCTCGCGGGGTGGATGGCCTTCGACACCGGACAGCAGGAGGCGGCCCAGCGGTACTACATCCAGGCGCTGCGGCTCGCGCGCGCGGCGGCGGACGTGCCGCTCGGGGGCTACGTGCTCGCCTCCATGTCCTTGCAGGCGACCTACCGGGGCTTCGGCGACGAGGGGGTCGACCTGGCGCAGGCCGCGCTGGAGCGGAACCGCGGGCTGGCGACCGCGCGCACGATGAGTTTCTTCCGGCTGGTGGAGGCGCGGGCACACGCGCGTGCGGGGGATGCGCAGGCGGCGGGTGCGGCGCTGAAGGCGGCGGAGGGGTGGCTCGAGCGGTCCAGGGAAGGTGACAACGATCCCTCTTGGCTTGGTTTCTATGGATATGACCGGTTCGCCGCCGATGCGGCCGAGTGCTACCGCGATCTGAAGGCGCCCCGGCAGGTACGGCGCTTCACCGAGCAGGCGCTGTCGAAGCCGACGGAGGAGTTCGTACGGTCGCACGGGCTGCGGCTGGTGGTGTCGGCGGTGGCCGAGCTGGAGTCGGGGAACCTGGACGCGGCGTGCGAGCAGGGGGTGCGGGCGGTCGAGGTGGCCGGGCGGATCTCCTCGGCGCGGACGACCGAGTACGTGAGGGATCTGCTGCACCGGCTGGAGCCGTACGGGGACGAGCCGCGGGTGGTGGAGCTGCGCGAGCGGGCCCGGCCGCTGCTGATGGTGACGCCGGCCTGACCCCGGCGGGTCCCACCGCTGACACGAGCACCCGACGGCTCCGGCGTTTGAAGGCGTTGTCAGTGGCGCAGTGCACTATCGAGGTGGGAGGTGGTGCAGGTGCCGGTCGGGGCGTACGACTGTGACGTGCTCGTGGTCGGGGGCGGGATCGTCGGGCTGTCGACGGCGTACGCGATCACGCGCGCCGCGCCGGGGACGCGGGTGACCGTGCTGGAGAAGGAGCCGGGCCCGGCCCGGCACCAGACGGGGCGCAACAGCGGGGTCATCCACAGCGGGATCTACTACCGTCCGGGCTCGCTCAAGGCCCGGTACGCGGTGCGGGGCGCCGCCGAGATGGTGAAGTTCTGCGCCGAGTACGGCATCGCGCACGCCGTCACCGGCAAGCTGATCGTCGCCACCGGGCGGGAGGAGCTGCCCCGGCTGCACGCGCTGGTGCAGCGCGGCCGGGAGAACGGGATCCCGGTGCGCGAGCTGGGCCCCGCGCAGATCTGCGAGTACGAGCCGGAGGTGCGGGGGCTGGCGGCCATACACGTCGGCACCACCGGCGTGTGCGACTTCGTCGGGGTCGCCCGGCAGCTCGCTCAGGCGTCGGGGGCCGAGATCCGCTACGGGGCGCGGGTCGCCCGGGTGGACCGGCGGGCGGACCGCGGCGTCGCCGTGCGGACCTCCGCGGGGGACGTCGTACGCGGGCGCGTGCTGGTGAACTGCGCCGGGCTGTACTGCGACGAGGTGGCGCGGCTGACCGGGGACGAGCCCGGGGTGCGGATCGTGCCGTTCCGCGGGGAGTACTACGAGCTGGCGCGGCCCGAGCTGGTGCGGGGGCTGGTGTATCCGGTGCCGGACCCGGCCTTCCCGTTCCTCGGGGTGCATCTGACCCGGGGCATCGACGGAGGCGTGCACATCGGGCCGAACGCGGTTCCGGCGCTGGCCCGGGAGGGGTACGGCTGGGGGGTCGTACGGCCCCGGGAGCTGGCCGGGACGGTGGCGTGGCCGGGGTCGTGGGTGATCGCCCGGCGGCACTGGCGCTACGGGGCCGGGGAGCTGCGGCGGTCCGTGTCCAAGGCGGCGTTCCTGGAGGCGGTGCGCAGACTCCTGCCCGCCGCGGAGCCCGGGGATCTGGTGCGGGCCCCTGCCGGGGTGCGGGCGCAGGCGGTGCTGCGGGACGGGACGCTGGTGGACGACTTCCTCATCCGGGAGGGGGCGCGGGCCGTGCACGTGCTCAACGCGCCGTCCCCCGCGGCCACCGCTTCGCTGCCCATCGGGCGGGAGGTCGGACGCCGGGCGCTGGCGATGCTGGGAGCCCTGTAGGCGCCCCTCCCGGGCGCCGGTCCGTTCGTCGGGGCCGCGCCGTAAAATCTGTCCTACTGTGTCTGACTTCCTCAACGCCCCCGAAGCCCCCGCGCCGACCTCCCACGCCCCCGGTGTCTCCGTCCGGCACACCCGGGCCAAGGGGGAGCCGCGCTTTCCGGACGGCCCCAAGGCCGATCCCGCCGGGTCCCACTTCGAGCGGCGGATCCGGAGTTTCCAGCCGCGCCGCAGCCGGGTGACCGCCGGGCAGGCCGACGCGCTCCAGCGGCTGTGGCCCCAGTGGGGGCTCGACATCGACGGGCAGCGGGTGATCGACCTCGCCGAGATGTTCGGCAACGACAAGCCGGTCGTGCTGGAGATCGGGTTCGGCATGGGCGAGGCCACCGCGCAGATGGCCGCCGCCGACCCGGACACCGACATCCTCGCCGTGGACGTGCACACCCCGGGCCAGGGCAATCTGCTCAACCTGGCCGACCAGAACGGACTGTCCAACGTCCGGGTGGGCAACGGCGACGCGATCATCCTGCTCCGGGAGATGCTCACCCCCGACGCGCTCGACGGGCTGCGCGTGTACTTCCCGGACCCCTGGCCCAAGAAGCGGCACCACAAGCGGCGGCTGATCCAGCCCGAGTTCCTGACGCTCGCCGCCACCCGGCTGCGGCCCGGCGCGCTCGTGCACTGCGCGACCGACTGGGAGCCGTACGCGGAGCAGATGCTCGAGGTGCTCACCGCGCACCCGGACTTCGAGAACACACAGGCGGACGGCGGTTTCGCGCCCCGTCCCGGGTTCCGGCCGCTGACCCGTTTCGAGGGGCAGGGGCTGGACAAGGGACATGTGGTGAACGATCTGCTCTTCCGGCGCGTACCGCACCAGGGCCGGTAGCGGGCCGATCAGGACCGATAAACCGCTCCAGACCCTCGTCCCGTCACCGTTAGGGTCGATGCCGTGGCCACCAGTCCTCCGTATCCGACGTATCCCCCGGGCCCCGAGGGCCTCGTCCTGCGCCACCCGCACTGGTGGCAGCGCACCTGGGTACGGTACGGCGCGCTGATCACCCTGCTGGCGCTGTCCGGGCTGGTGATCCTCGCGCTGGTGCGGCGGCAGACCGGCACCGAGGGGTTCCTCGTCGGGCTGGGGCTGGCCGTGCTGCCCGTGCCCTGGCTGATCAGCGCGTTCCGGTGGCTGGACCGGGTGGCCCCGGGCCCCTGGCGGAACCTGGTCTTCGCCTTCGCCTGGGGGGCGTGCGCGGCAGCGCTGATCGCCATCGTGGCCAACAGCTTCGCCACGAAGTGGATAGCCACCGCCACCGCCGACCCGGCGAGCGCCGACACCCTGGGCGCCACCGTGATAGCGCCGATCGTCGAGGAGTCCGCGAAGGCCGCGGCCGTGCTGCTGGTCTTCCTCTTCCGCAGACGGGACTTCACCGGGCTCGTGGACGGGGTGGTGATAGCGGGGATCACCGCCACCGGCTTCGCGTTCACCGAGAACATCCTCTATCTCGGCACGGCCTTCGGGACCGACCAGCTCACCGGCGGTCGCGGCATCGCCTCCGTCACCGCCGCGACCTTCTTCGTGCGCATCGTGATGTCCCCGTTCGCGCACCCCCTGTTCACCGTGTTCACCGGCATCGGCTTC
Organism: Streptomyces sp. NPDC051133; assembly: GCF_040682635.1. Taxonomy (NCBI): domain Bacteria; kingdom Bacillati; phylum Actinomycetota; class Actinomycetes; order Kitasatosporales; family Streptomycetaceae; genus Streptomyces; species Streptomyces sp. NPDC051133. The sequence goes on along the minus strand of NZ_JBFBBK010000018.1, from coordinate 60,818 downwards.
GGCATCGCCGCGCTGTCCGCGGAGCGCCAGCACGTCCGGCGGGTGCTGCTGCCGCTGTGCGGGCTGCTGCTCGCCATGAGCATGCACGCCACCTGGAACGGCTCCTCCACCTTCGGCGAGTTCGGTTTCTTCGCCATCTACGGCGCCTTCATGGTGCCCGCGTTCGGCCTGCTGACCTGGCTGACGATCTGGACGCGCCAGCGCGAGCTGCGGACGGTGCGGGAGGAGCTGCCGGCGTACGTGCCGGCGGGGTGGCTGGGGCCGGCCGAGCCGTTCGCGCTCGGCTCGATGCGGGCGCGGCGGATGGCCCGGGACTACGCCCGCCACCACCTCGGGCGCCCGGCGGCACGGGAGGTGGCGCGGTACGAGGCCCACGCCACCTCGCTGGCGCTCCTGCGGCGGCGGGGGCGGGAGGGCAAGGCCGGCGCCGACTTCGTCGTACGCGAGCGCGAGCTGCTGGACGAGCTGTGGAAGCGCAAGGACGTCTCCGGCCCCGCACTGGAGTACGCGGCGAGGACTGCTGCTCCGGTACGGATGCCTGCGGCGCCCTGGCCGCCTTACGGGTACCCGGCCCACGGAACCGCGGGGTACGGGACCCCGGGGTACGGGACCGCGGCGTACGGGACCGCGGCGTACGGGACGCCGGGGTACGGGTATCCGACGGTGCCGTACCCCGCGTGTCCCTCGTACCCCGCGTACAACCCGTACCAGCCGTAGCCGCCCGGCCGCCGTCCGGTGAGGGGCGGCGGCGGGGGATCAGGAAGAGGCCCGGGTCAGGCGGGTCAGCTCCTCGTCCGTCAGCTTCAGGTCGGCCACCTCCAGCAGTGCCGGGAGCTGGTCCACCGTGCGGGCCGAGGCGATGGGGGCCGTGATCGTCGGCTGGGCGGCCAGCCAGGCGAGGGCGACCGTGGCGACCTGGGCCCCGTGGGCGGCCGCGATCTCGTCCAGGGCCGTGAGGACCTGCCGGCCGCGCTCGGACTGCAGGTGCTTGGCCGCTCCCTCGGCGCGGGCGCTGTCGACCGTCGTACCCGGCCGGTACTTGCCGGTCAGGAAGCCCGAGGCGAGCGAGAAGTACGGCACCGCGGACAGGCCCTCCTTCGCGGCCAGGTCCTGCAGCGGGCCCTCGTAGGTGTCGCGGGAGACCAGGTTGTAGTGGGGCTGGAGCGCGACGTACCGGGCCAGGCCCTCGCGGTCGGAGAAGTCCAGGGAGGCCCTCAGGCGGTCGGCGCTGATGTTGGAGGCGGCGATGTGCCGGACCTTGCCCGCCTTCACCAGCTCGTCCAGGGCGCCGATGATCTCCTCGACCGGCACCTCGGGCTTGTCGAAGTGGGTGTAGTAGAGGTCGATGTGGTCGGTGTCCAGGCGGCGCAGGGAGGCGTCGGCGGCCGCCTTGATGTTGGCGGCGGACAGGCCCTGGTACTCGGGGTGCTGGCTGACCTTGGTGGCGATGACCACGTCGTCGCGGTTGCCGCGGGCCTTGACCCACTTGCCGATGATCGTCTCGGACTCGCCGCCCTTGTTGCCCTCGATCCAGGCGGAGTAGGAGTCGGCCGTGTCGATGAAGTTGCCGCCGGCGGCCGCGTAGGCGTCCAGGACGGCGAAGGAGGTCTCCTCGTCCGCGGTCCAGCCGAAGACGTTGCCGCCGAGGGAGAGCGGGAAGACCTCGAGGTCGGAGGAGCCGAGTGTGCGCAGAGAAGTCATGCTCAATGTCAACGCCGGCGGCGGATGATCGCATTCCGCCGCCGGCGCCGTGTTCACACGAACGACACGCTCAGGGGGTGAGGCCCTTCGACCGCAGCCAGGGCGCCGGGTCGACGGCGGTGGCCTGGCCGTTCGGGTGCACCTCCAGGTGCAGGTGCGGGCCGGTGACGTTGCCGGTGGCACCGACGCGGCCGATGACGTCGCCGGTGGAGACCTTCTGGCCGACCGAGACGTTGATCGAGGACTGGTGGCAGAACCACAGCTCGGTGCCGTCGTCCAGGGTGAGGACGGTGCGGTAGCCGTAGGCACCGGCCCATCCGGCCTGGGTGACCGTGCCGCTGTGGATCGCCTTGATGAGGGTGCCGGTGGGAGCGGCGAAGTCCAGGCCGGTGTGGTAGCCGGAGGACCACATGGAGCCGGGCTGCCCGAACGTTCCGGTGAGCGTGTACGAGACGACCGGCAGCGTGTACTGCTTGGCCAGCTCGGCCAGCCGCTCGGCCTCGGCGGCCTTCTTGGCGTCGGCCTCCGCCTTCTGCTGGGCGGCGGCGGCCTTGGCGGCGGCGTCCTTCTCCGCCTTGGCGGCGGCGTCGGCGGTCTGCTTCTCGGAAGCGGCGAGCGCGGCGGCGGTGGCCTTGCTGTCGGCCTTGCTCTGCTGCTGCTCGGCCTGGGCCATGATCCGGTTGCGCAGGGCCTCGCCGGCACCGGTGCTGCTGTCGCTGTCGGCGGTGGTGCCGACGTTGCTGAGCGCGGTGGCGGTGGCCTGGTGCGTGTCGGAGCCGGAGGAGTCGTCGCCGAAGAAGTGGTCGACGGAGGACGGCAGGTCCGGCAGGTCCGGCAGGGATATGGAGACCGGCGGCTTGCCGGTGTTGGCGCTGGCCATGCCGCCCGCGCCGACCGCGGCCATCACGCCGACGCCGAGGACGGTGGAGCTGCGCGCGAAGCCGCCGCGCTGCTTGGCGACGCGGTGCCGGCCGCGGACCGGGGCGACGGAGTCCTCGGTCGGGTTCCACTCCTCCCAGGGGCCCTCGTCGGCGCGGTAGGCGCCGTAACCGAACGTTTCGGACTCGCGCTGCGCAGGCACGAACGGGGCTTCTGGGGCAGGCCGGTTGGACGCCACGCGGGCGTGCTCCTTTCCTTCCGCCGCCTACCGGGTTAGCTGACGGGTTCGGAGCAGGAAGGTCTCCTACGCGCGTATACCGGTCGTGGACTCAAAGCAGTTCACGGCGGTGTCCGCGTGATTCACCCCAAGGTGGTGGTTCCCCGGTTCCCTTGCGGGATTCGGCGCGTGCGCACGGAGCCGCCTCTTGTGACGGCTGGGACGACCGCGCTGCGTTATCGAACGTTAATAGACCCGCCAGGCACTTTCCAAGCCGTTCGGCTTGATCATTAAGGTTTCCGGTCGCGGACTTTCCGGACAGGAAGCCTGCAAAACGGGCGAGTTGGCCACGCTTCAGGAGTCTCAGTGTTTTTGATGGTGACTCAGATGTTATGCGCACGGCGGTCGGGCGGTCACAGGCCGTGACTTCCGCCCAGGGACCGTCACCCCGCTCAGGGCCGCCGCACGGCGAGCAGCGCCATGTCGTCCGCCATTCCGCCGCCGGAGTGCCGCCGCGCCTCGGTGGCGAGCCGGTCGAGCAGCGCGCCCGGGTCGGCGAAGGGGCGTCCGTCGAGCCGCCGTTCCAGGTCGTAGAACCGGCCGTGGCCGTCCCGGGCCTCGGAGAGGCCGTCGGTGTGCAGCAGCAGCGTGGCCCCGCTCGGAAAGCCCGCCTGGAGGGACCGGTCGGGCCACCGGCCGAGGTCGGCCATGCCCAGCGGCAGCGCGGGCTCGTGCGTGGTCAGGGCGCGCACGGTGCCGTCGGCGTAGAGCAGCAGCGGAGGTGGATGGCCGCGGTTGACGAGCCGTACGACCCCGTCGCCGTGCGGGAGTTCGGCGAGGACGGCGGTGGTGAACCCCTCGAAGGCGTCGATGCCGGCCCGCCGGGTGCCCTCCCGGGCCAGCGCCCGCTCCAGCCGCTCGGCCACCTCCTCCAGGGTGGCCGCGTGCTCGGCCGCCTCCCGGAACGCCCCGATCACCACGGCGACCGCGGCGACCGCGCCGATGCCCTTGCCGCGTACGTCCCCGACGACCAGCCGGACGCCGTACGGGCTGTCCTGCACCGCGTACAGGTCCCCGCCGATGGACGCGTCCCGCCGCGCCGCCTCGTAGCGGGCGGCGATCTCGAAGCCGCCGATCCGCGCCGCGGGCTCCGGCAGTACGGCCCGCTGGGCGGCCTCGGCGACCTCCCGGGCGGAGGCGAGCCGCCGGTCGCCGAGCCGGACCACCCGGTTGATGGCGAGGGCGAGCAGGGCGACCGTGGCGATGGTGACCGCGTCGGTGACGGCGGCGACGGCGGGGTGGGTGCCGGGGCCTGCGTGCACCGCGAAGCCGGCGGCGAGGGCCGTGAGGCCGGTGAGCACGGTGGTGCGCAGCGACGACAGGGGTGCGGCGATCAGCGGGGCGGCGGAGAAGAACGGGACGGCGGTGAACTCCTCCGGGGTGAGCAGGCCGTACAGGACGCCCGCCGCGATCAGCAGGGCGGGCAGGGCGCGGGCCGGGACGCGAGGGTCGAGGCGGCGTGGGCGGGGCAGAGGCGGGGGCTCGTCGCCGAGGCCCGGGTCGGACAGGGGGTCGCCGGGCAGCCGGCCGCCGGCCCTGGTGCACGTGTTCTCCTCCACCTCTCCAGGGCGCACCGTTTGTCTCCCACGTGTCCGACGTACGTCCAGATTTGCGGGCGGCACGGCGCGCGGCGAGCGCTGTGGGCCGACCGGATGATCCCGCCGTACGGCCCCGCCGACAGGCCGCACGACAGGCCCGCCGGCCACGGATGTGCGTTCCGACCTGCGGATGGGGTACTCTTGAGACACAACGACGCGGGGTGGAGCAGCTCGGTAGCTCGCTGGGCTCATAACCCAGAGGTCGCAGGTTCAAATCCTGTCCCCGCTACTGAAGGCTCAGGGCCGGAAACCATCACTGGTTTCCGGCCCTGAGTGTTTGTGCCGCCCCCCGCAGGGGCGGCACGGTGCCGTCAGCCCGGCAGATGCGCGTTCGGTGCCTTGGCGAGTCCCTCCAGCTCCGGCAGGACGATCACCTGCGCGCCCGCGCCGGCCAGCACCCCCGTCCCGTCGGCCGCCGCGACGAACGTGTCCGGCTCCCGCCAGGCCGTGACCACCCGGCGCACGCCCGCACGCAGGATCAGCTCGGCGCAGGGCGCGGGGCGCGAGGCGCGGCGGGCGCAGGGCTCCAGGCTGCTGTAGACGGTGGCGCCGGGCAGGCGCGGGTCGGCCGGGTCCAGCTTGGCCAGGGCGGCCTCCTCCGCGTGCACCACGGGGTCGGCTCCCTCCCGGGAGTGGCCGCGGGCCAGCTCCTTGCCGTCGGCGGCGACCACGACCGCGCCCACGCTGAACGCGGTCCGCGAGGGCGGGCAGAGCGCGGCGAGCTCGCAGGCGGTGCGCAGCCACCGGCGGTCGGCGGCGGTGGGCGCGGAGCCGGTGCCGGGGGCGGTGGGCTCGTAGCGCATGAGCACGACGTCCTCGATGCGGCGGGTCTCCGTCAGGCGCAGCCGGCCGCCCTGGTACGCCCCGGGGCCGAACAGGCGCGGGGCCGCCGGGTCACCGACGAGGAGCGGGGCGAGGACCAGCTGGAGTTCGTCGGCGAGGCCCTCCTGGAGGAGCTGGGTGTGGACCTGTCCGCCGCCCTCGACCATCAGGCGCTCGACCCCGCACGCCTCGTGCAGATGTTCGAGCAGGGTCCGCCAGTCGAGTCCGGGGCCGAGCGGGACGACGTCGGCGGTGCCGCCGAGGAGACGGGAGGCCCGTTCGGCGCCCTGGTCGGTGGTGTAGACGACCTTCTCGCCGCCGGTGTGCCAGAAGTTCGCGGCCGGGTCGAGGTCGCCGGAGGCGGTGACGGTGACCTTGAGCGGGTACTCCGGCCTGCCCGCCGCGGTGCGGGCCGCGCGGCGCTCGGCGGAGTTGACCAGCAGGCGCGGGTTGTCGGCGCGAATGGTGCCGGCGCCGACCAGGATGGCGTCGACGGAGGCCCGTACCGCGTCGACCCGGTCGAAGTCCGCCGGACTGGAGAGCAGCAGGCGCTCCGGGCCGGTGTCGTCCAGGTAGCCGTCGAGGGAGACGGCGGCGGACAGCAGGACGTACGGGTACGGCATCGGCGCACTCCTCGCGGGCCCGGCACCGGGGCCCTTGGTTCAAGTTTGAAACAAACTTACACTGGCTGCATGACGACCCGCTGGCTCACCCCCGACGAGCAGCGCGCCTGGCGCGCCTACCTGGCCGCCGCCCGGTTGCTGGACGACGCGATCGACCGGAACCTCCAGCAGGCGGCCGGCATGCCCCACCTGTTCTACTCGGTGCTCGCCAACCTCTCCGAGGCGGCCGGCCAGCGGCTGCGCATGACCGATCTCGCCGAGACGCTGAAGATCACGCGCAGCAGGCTGACGTACGCGGTGACCCGGCTGGAGCGGGACGGGCTCGTGCGCCGCGAGGACTGCCCCACGGACAAGCGCAGCAGCCTCGCCGTGCTCACGGACGAGGGGATGGCGGTGCTGGAGCGTACGGCGCCCGGGCATGTCGAAACGGTACGCGCCACCCTCTTCGACCGGCTCACCCCGGAGCAGGTGGGGCAGCTGGCGGAGATCTGCGCGGGGATCGCTCGCGGGTTGCAGGACGAGGACGAAGGCCCCTCGGCGGGCGACGTCCCCTGGCGGCGCCGCTCGTCCTGTTCGGGGCCGCCGCCGGAGTGTTCCTGAGTCACTCCACTCCGGGAAGCCTCGGGAAGCCCCGGGAAGCCTCGGGAAGCCCGGAAAACGATTGTTTCAATTTTTAAGCATGCGGTAGGGTCCCTGCGAACCTCTGCTTCAAACCTGAAGCAACAGCCCTCCGGAGGGAACCGCATGCCCGACACCCCCGCCGCCACCCCGCGCGCTCGCGTCCGGGTACCGCTGCGCTTCCACGACGGCTACGGCGTCGACGCCGATCTCGTCACCTTCCACGGCCTCGCCGACGGCCGGGAGCACATCGCCGTCGTCCTCGGCGACCCCGGCCCGGTCCCCCTGGTCCGTCTGCACTCCGAGTGCCTGACCGGCGACGTCTTCGGCTCGGCGCGCTGCGACTGCGGACCCCAGCTGCGCGAGGCGGTCGAGCGCATCGCCGAGCGCGGCGGCATCCTGCTCTACCTCCGCCAGGAGGGCCGCGGCATCGGCCTCTACAACAAGCTCGACGCCTACGCCCTCCAGGACCAGGGCCTCGACACCTACGAGGCGAACGCCGCGCTCGGCCTCCCGGAGGACGCCCGCGACTACACGGCCGCCGCGCAGATGCTCGCCGCCCTCGGCATCGGCGAGCTGGACCTGCTCTCGAACAATCCCGACAAGGCCGAGCAGTTGCGCTCCCTGGGCGTCGTCGTCCGGGACCGGGTACCGACCGGCGTCTTCACCACGGACCACAACGTCCGCTACCTCCGCGCGAAGGTCCTGCAGACCCAGCACACCCTGCCGCTGGCCGAGCTGAACGCGGGCTGAGGAGGCGGCAGGCGACTGGGCCGGGGCCGGGAGAGGCAGGCCGGCGGGGCCGGTCACCCCGCCCGCCGGCCCGGGAGGCGGAGCGCCGGGAGGGCGGACAGGGCCAGGAGGGTCGCCGCCACCGTGTAGGTGAGGCGGAAGCCGTGCGGGTGCTGGCCCACCGAGGCCAGCAGCACCGACAGCGTCGCGGTTCCCACCGAGGCCGCCAGCTGGGAGTTGATGCTCAGCGCGGTGCTCGCGCCGGGCAGCCGGTCCCTGGGCAGGTCCCGGGTGGCGGTGGTCATCGTCGGCATCAGCACCATGCCGATACCGGCGCCCATCACCATGGCCGAGGTGACGATCCGCCAGGGCGCTACCCCGGGGACACCGGTCTGCCACGCCAGCAGCGCCATCCCGAGGGCGGCCAGGCCGGCACCGGCCGGGATCAGCCGCCGCGGTGCGACCCGGTCGATCCACCGCGCCGCGAACTGCATCGCCGTACCGACGACGAGACCGGTCGGGGCGCCCAGCAGGCCGGCCGCCGTCGCGCTCAGGCCCCGCTCCTGCTGCCAGTACAGCGGGCCGAGCAGCATCGACCCGAAGTAGCCGCAGGTGAACAGGGCTAGCGTGCCGATTCCGGCCGCGAAGGTGCGGTCACGCAGGAGCCGCAGGTCCAGGAGCGGTTCGCGGACGGTCAGCGCCCGGCGTACGAAGGCGGCCGTCAGGGCGGCTCCGGCGAGGACGGGCAGAAGGGCGCCGGGGGCGGTGAAGTCCCCGCGTTCGCCGCCCCGGGCCAGGCCGTAGAGCAGCAGGGCGAGTCCCGGCGAGAGCATCAGCAGGCCGGGGACGTCCAGGCGGGCGGTGCGCCGCGTCCCGGGGCCCGGTGCGTCGTACGGCAGCAGACGGGCCGTGAGCGCCAGGGCGAGCAGGCCCACGGGCAGGTTGACCAGGAAGATCCAGTGCCAGGAGGCGGCGTCGACCAGCCAGCCGCCCAGCACCGGGCCGACGACCGGCCCGACCAGGACGGGCAGCCCGCCCACGGCCATCGCCCGGCCGAGCCGGCGCCGGTCGGCCGTGCGCATCACCATCGTCATGCCCACCGGCTGCAGCAGCCCGCCGCCCAGCCCCTGCACCGCGCGGAAGGCGATGAGACTGGTGGCGTCCCAGGCGCAGGCGGCGAGCAGGGAGCCGAGCGTGAAGAGCACGAGGGCGGTCGCGTAGGTGCGCTTGGCGCCGATCCGGGCCATCGCCCAGGCCGCGACCGGGATGACGGCGGCGAGCGCGAGCGTGTAGGCGGTCGCGGTCCACTGGACGGTCGCCAGCGGGGCGTCGAACGACGTCGAGAGCGCGCGCATCGCGACGTTGACGATGGTCATGTCGAGCACCGCCATCACCGAGCCGATCACGGTGACGGCGAGCGTGCGCCGCAGAACGGTGGCGGAGGCCGGCGCCGCCGGCGCCCGCTCACCGGCCAGGGTCTCGACGGGGCGTGTGTCGCTCATGTCCCCCCGCCCCCTCAGCCCGCGTACGGACGCTCGGCCCGGGCGGCACGCAATGTCCGCCCCCACCAGGTGAGTTGGCCGAGCATGCCCTTGGCGGCGCCGGCGCAGATCTCGCTGTCGCGCGGCACGCCGTCCTCGCCGAGCCCGGACCAGGGCCCGTGCAGGCTGACCGAGTCCCGCACGGTCACCGCGTGCAGCTCGGCGAAGACCAGCCGGAGCTGTTCGACCGCGCGCAGACCGCCGCCGAGACCGCCGTACGAGACGAAGCCGACCGGCTTGGCCTGCCACTGGGCGTGGTGCCAGTCGATGACGTTCTTCAGGGAGGCCGGGAAGCTGTGGTTGTACTCGGGCGTGACGACCACGAACGCGTCGGCGGCGGCGAGCCGCGGCGACAGGTCCCGCAGGACGGCGGCGGTCTCGGGCTCCGGGGCGCCGCCCCAGCCGGGCAGCACCAGCGGCAGCGGCACGTCGGCGAGGTCGACGAGGTCGAGGTCGAGCCCCGGGTCGCCGTCGGCGGTGCGGACGAACCAGTCGGCGACGGCACGTCCCTGCCGGCCCTCCCGGACGCTGCCGACGAGGACGGCGACACGGAGCGGCGCCTCCTGCGCCTCCTGCGCCTCACGTGCTTCGCGGGCCTCGGGCGCTTTACCGGTCTCGTGCGCTTCACCGGTCTCGTGCGCTTCGTTGCTGACGACAGGCATGGATATCCCCCAGCTCATGTGGGCCGGCCGCTCGGTGCGGCCGCCTCCCCAGCAAAGTACAACGGTCGTTGTTAAAATTACAACGCCCGTTGTAACTCGGGTAGAGTGACCGGTCGAAGGAGGGTGACTGTGGGCGAGACGAACGAGTCCCGGCTGGAGCGGGCGCAGAGCGAGGTGTCACCGCGCAAGCTGCAGAAGCAGATGGCCATCGCGGGCGCGGCCTGCACGGTGTTCGGCCGCGAGGGCTACGCCCGCGCCTCGGTCGACGCGCTCGCGGCGGAGGCCGGCGTCTCCACACGCACGCTGTACAACCACTTCCCCGGCGGCAAGGCCCAGCTCTTCCAGACGGTGGTCACCTGGACGTCGAGCGACGTGCGCGACGCCCAACTGGCGCGGCTGCACGCGGTCCTGGACCCCGAGCGTCCGCCGCGCCCCGGCGACCTGGAGCGCGACCTGGTCGCCCTGGCCCGCGGGTTCGTCGGTCTGATGACCGAGTACCCGAACCACTTCGCCCTCGTCCGCCACATCAACGCCGAGGCCGACCACGTGCCCCCGGAAGTCCTCGCGGCCTGGCACGCGGCGGGCCCGGAACCCGTCGGCCGCGCCCTCGCCGACGCGATGGCCCACCTCGCGGAGGCCGGCCTCCTCACCCTGCACGACGACGCCCGCCTGGCAGCCGGCCACTTCCAGGCCCTGACGTCCCACACGATCGTCCAGTCCACCCACTACGGCGTCCTCCCCCTGCCCGCGGAGGAGACCGACCGGTTGATCAAGGCCGGGGTGGGGGCGTTCCTGCGGGCTTACGGGGCGATTGTGGGAAGTTCCTGAATTGGCGGCCATATTTCGGCCATTGCATACCGGGGTGTAACGGGGCGGCGCCGAAGTGACGCAGAAGCAAGAGAAATACGTCAGCGTCAGATCGGATTTCTCGTGAGCAACATCGACCCGGTTTCCGGATACCCGGCCCACGACCAGCAGCCAGGGCCCGCGCGGCCTCGGGACCACCAGGCCACCGCACGGAGAACAGCCCTGACCATCTGCACGATCGCCGACGTCGCGGCCGGGCTGCTGGGCCTGTGGATCGTGCTCTACCTGCTCGACGCCAATCGGGGGAACGCCTTCGTGCAGTTCGTGCACGGAATGGCGGACTGGCTGTCCGGATGGGCACAGGACATTTTCGTGATGGACACAGAAGGCCTACGCGTCGCCCTCAATTACGGCCTGCCCGCCGTTTTGTATTTGCTGATCGGCCACGGGATCGCGCTCCGGATCAACCGGGCCTGAAGATCGAAGGACCGGAACGGTGACACGTATGCCCATCCGAAACGACGAAGCGCCGATCTACGAGGACTTGGTCCGCGAACGCGGTGACGCGGTGGCGGAGGCCCGGACGGCGGCGGAACGCACGCAGTACCAGGCGGCCCAACTGCTGCCGGGACACGACCGGGTCCGGCCCGACCAGGGAACCGGCCAGGGCGCCGGGTGGTGAAGCGGGCCGGCCGGCGGGCGTGACGCTCAGGTCACCCCGCCGGCCGGCCAGGTAGATCAGTTCAATTCAGTTCAGTCAGGTCAGGTCAGGTCAGGTCAGGTCAGCCGAGGCAGAGCACCAGCAGGCAGACCTGGGTCGGTGACGTCGCCGCCGGGCCGGAGTGGGCCCCGGACGTGCCGGTGGTGTTCGACGTGCCCGACGAGTTCGACGCGCCTGACGTGTTCGACGTGTTCGAGCCCGTGCCGCCGGTGGATGCGGCGGGCGCCGGCTGCGCCGCCGTACTCGTCTGGACGGGGGCCGTCCCGGTCGAGGAGTGCGCCGGGGCCTGCGCCTGCGTCTGCGGGGTCGAGATCGTCACCTGGCGCGGAGGCGCCGCGGAGTCCGGCCGGGTGCCCTGCGGCGCGGCGTGCGCGGCGGTCGCGGCGGACTGCTGGTGCGGGGCGGCGGCCGGCGACTGCGCCTGGGGCGCGGCGTGGCCCGTCCGGCGACCGGTGGACGGCGTCGACGCGGGAGCCTGCGAGGCCGGCACCGCCGCCGGCTCCCCCGACTGCTCCTGGGTGTCGCCCACCCTCCTGTTGTCCGGCGCGGTGGCCGCCTGTGCCCGGTCGCCGGAGTGCCGGTCCATGGTGGCGATGGTGAGACCGCCTCCGACGAGCGCGACGGCCGTCGCCACCACGGCCCGGCGCTGCGTCTTCTTCCAGCGGGCCAACTGGCGCCGCCGTGCCGCCCGTCCCGGCCGCGTGCGCACACCCTCCACCTCGGCGGCGGGGCCCTCGCTCACGTCGGCCGCGGGTGCCGTGCCGTCGGCGGGCGGACCGCCGAGCCACATGCCGGAGGCCGTCGGCGGCTCGACGGCCGGAACGCCCGGCGCGGCCATGACGGCCGTGGCGGTCGTCGCGGTCCTTGCGGTCGTGGTGCCGGGCGGGGCGATGTCCGGGGCGTAGGCGCCGCACCCGGGACACACCAGGGCGCCGTTGAGATGTCGCCGGCACGAGGAGCAGTAGTCCATCTGCGGTCTTCCTGGGTTGACTGCGCCGTCGGCCCACCTTGACCACGGCCTGGTCACGCTCGCACGGGGGATCGAGCGACCAGTCACGGTAACGAGCCTTTCGAAAGGCTGTGTGGAGCCCGTGTGGCACTCGTGCGGAGGTTTGCCCGCCGCCGGAACGCCGAGAAATACTTGCCGCATTGGAAAGTAGATGCCACAGTGGCAATTATCCATGTGGCGTGGTGCGCTCGTGCAGGAGGAGCCGATGACCGAGGACCGATCCATGCAGGCCGAGGAAGCCCTCGCCCGCGTCCGGAAGCTGGACGCCGCCGTGCGACGCGAGTCGCGCTGGGGCGTTCGCCATCTGGCGCTCTACGCGGTGGCCGGCTTCGTGTTCACCTTCGTCGTCGGCATGCTGGACGGCCCGGCCATCGCCGTGGCCTCCGTGGTGTGGGCGGCCTTCACGGTCGGCATCTCGCTGTGGGCCGCCCGCCAGAAGGTGCACCGGGAGGGTTACGGCCGCCGCCAGCGGGTGGTGATCGCCGTCTGGGGAGCCGTCTACGCGGTCGTCATCTGCCTGGGCAGCGAACAGCACGACGCGAACCCGCTGTGGTGGCTGCTCGGCGCGGTCGCGACCGCCGCCCCGGCCGCGGTCGGGGCCGTCGTGGAGAGCCGGGCATGAGCCACCCCCGCCATCAGCTGAACGACGTCATCCACGCGCCGGTGCGGTTCTCGATCATGGCCACCCTGGCGTCGTGCGACAAGGCGGAGTTCGCCTTCGTCCGCGAAACCGTCGAAGTCAGCGACTCCACGCTGTCGAAGCAGGTCAGCCAGCTCGAGGCCGCCGGCTACGTGGAGGTCACCAAGGGCTACGTGGGCAAGCGGCCCAGGACCTGGCTGTCGATCAGCGAGGAGGGGCGAGCCGCCTTCGCGGAGCACTGCGCCGCCCTGCGCGCCATCGCCGCGAACACGCTGGGCGAGGCGCTGCCATGAACGACCTCGCGGTCATCGGCGGCTCGGCCGCGGTCCTCCTCGGTGTCGCCCTGTGGGCGTTCCGCTGGGACCAGGGCGAGGCCCGCTGACGTCTCCGCGAACGGCAGGCGTTCTACCTTCAGCCCGGCCTCGCCGCCTACGCGTGCCAGCTGCTCGAAGCATGCCGGCTGGGATGACCGGGACCGCCTCGCCGTCCCCTCCCCCCCCCGTAACTCTTCCACCCCGCACAACGATCACGAACGATCACGAACGATCACGACGGAGGGAAACGCCTTGACCTCGCTTCCTGAGGACCTTCTGCTGCTGGCACTCGACGACGAGACCGGTTCCGCCCGCTCCGGCCCGCTCGACCTCGGCCTCGCGGGCGCCCAACTCGCCGAACTCGCTCTCGGCGGCCACCTGGTGCTGCGCGACGGCAGGCTGCACGCGCCGGCCGGCGGCCGCACCGGCGACCCGCTGCTCGACGCGGCGCTCACCGAGCTCGCGCGGGGGCCGGTCAAGCCCTCCGCATGGCTGTCGTCCCGGCGCAAGGGCATGGTGGCCACCTACGGAACGCGCCTGGCCGAGGCCGGGCTGGTGACCCATCAGAAGAGCAAGACCCTCGGGGTCCTCACCACGCACCGGTATCCCGCGGCCGACACCTCGGTGAAGGCCGAGGTCCGGGCGCGGCTCGACGCGGTCGCCACCCGGCGGGCCGAGCCCGACCCGCGCACGGCGACGCTGGGCGCCCTGGTCCACGCGGCGGGACTCGCCCGCCGGCTCTACGGCGGCCGCGACGGCGCGGACGCCCGTAAGACCCTGCGGGCGCTCGCGGAAGGCGACTGGGCGTCGCAGGCGGTCTCCCGGGAGGTCGCCAAGGCCACCGCGGCGATCAGCGCGTCCGTGGCGGCGGCTGCCGCGATCTCCGCGGCCGCCGGCTCCTGACCGGTCGCCCGCCTTCCCGTCGGGCCCGCAGCCGGCCCACCCGCGGAAAACACCACGGCGCCCGAGCCGACCGAAGCCGACCCGGGCGCCGCGCAGCAGGTCAGAGGGGGTGAACCCACCCCCGCGTCCGTAGGCCCTGTGGGCTGGGTGGGTCCGGTCGCTGTGTCGGTGTCCGGGACCACCTGGTCAGGGCAGGTGTTGCCCCGTGCTCAGTCACCGGACGACGCGCGGAGGCCCCTTTCGCACAGGCTCAGAAGCTCGTCAGCGTCCCCGGCAGACTGAACGTCCGGGACGTCCCCTTGTTCAGGTCCACTACGGCCGCGGTGTCGTCCGAAACCATCACCCAGCCATCCCGCGTGTGCCTCAGCAGGGACGAGCTGTCCATGCCTTTGACCGTCACACGCCGCAGTTCACGCCCGCTTCTCCGGTCCAAATCGATGAGATCGCTGTCCTCCCCGAAGTTCACCGCGATCACGACGGTGTTCTTCGACGCCTGCAAGGCATCCACCCGTCCGCCGACTGCGCTGACCACCGTTGTCCCGCCTGCGTTCTTCAAGGTCAATTTCACCGTGGCTTCCTGGCGGTTGCGGGTGGGGGTACCGGCCAGGACGGGGGTGCCCCCTGGACATGCAAGTTGCTGCACCTGCACGCCGCCGGCCTCCCCGGCCTGCCTGGTCCTGCCGGTGGTGAGGTCGAGCACACTCGCCTTCACGTCGGACCCCTGTCCGGTAGCCAGGCACACCGAGTCACTGGACGGATCGGACGCCGCCAGCGTGACCGGCCCCGGAACCTGCACGTCCCGGACCTTCTTCCACGTCTTCGCATCGCGTACCAGCACACCGGTGGTTTTGCTGCCCGCCGTGGCAGCATCCTTATCGCTTCCGGAGGAGTCATGAAGGGTCGCGACCAGGCTCTTGCCCGGCACGAGTTCACTCAGCCGCTCCGTGGCGTTCTTCTCATCCAGGGCGTGCCGGGCGGTGTTCAGCGTGAAAAGCCGGTCTGGACGCCCCTCTTCGCGGTGCGTCGACAGCAACCACGTCCCGTCGGCCAACTGCACGAGCTGAGGAGCCAGCGCGTCATCGTCGCCATCCTTCTGCGGCACAACAGCCAGCGCCTGCGCGTGGTGAGCCTCGGGATTGATGCCGACCACCACAGTGTGCCCGGACACGCTCGCAGTCACAAAGGTCTGCGATCCCTTCCAGTCCGTCCCCAACTCCACACCGCTGGGACCGGAACAGGAGGTCAACAGAGCAGCGGACACCGCGAGCGCGGCGTACGACGTCTTGCGCCGCATAACTGGGATCACCAGTCCTTCATGGCTTCGGTGGGGGACATGCGAGCGGCACGACGAGCCGGGAGCACGGCGCCGGCAGCTACGACGACAACGGTCGCCATCGCCAGAGAGATCAGCGTCAGCGTCCCCGGAAGCGGTACCGTGTCGCGCACGTACGGGGCGATGTCACCGATACGCCGAAGACCAGCAGCCGCCGCACTGGACGCGCCCACCGCCAGCACGATGCCGGCTGCCGCCGCCACCACCCCGGCGATCGCCATCTCCGCCACGAGCATCCCCATCACCGAGCGGCTACGGAAGCCGATCGCCTTGAGGATCCCCACTTCCTGGGCCCGCTGCCGCCCCAGCGCACCCGTCACCGTGACGGCCCCTACGAAGGCGAGCACGCCCAGAATGCCGAGCAGTACCTTCCCGGTCAGGCTGACCAACTGCAGCACACCGGGAAGAGCCTGAAGCTGCTGCTGCAGGGAGTTGGCCGGGTAGTTCATCCTCTGCACGGCCTTGAGCACGCCCGGTACATGGGCGGCACTGTCAGCCACCACCGTCAGCTGATCCCAGCCTGAGGTGCGCAGGTAGTCGTCGGTCGTCTTGCCGGCCGCAGCCGCCGCCCACTTCACCACGGTCGCGTCGTCCGCATACGCGGTGTCCGGGCCGTCGAACTGCCAACTGGGGTCGTACAGGCCCACCACCTTCACCCGGTCGCTCACCGTGTCCCCCACGCCGGGCCGCACATATCGGTGCGCGTCCACTGTCACCGTCCTGCCCACCATCGAAGACAGGTTCACCCCATGCGTGGAGGCGGGAAAGACCACCTCTCCGCGGTGCAGCGGAAACAGCTGCTTGCGCACCGACTTGACCACGGGGGGTGCCAGCGCCTTGCGATAGGTCGTCGCATACAACAGGTCGGCCCCCTCGGGGTTGTCCCGTACCGGCATGGACACCTGAAGCCTGTGCTGGACCGACTCGACGTGAGCGATCTTCGCCAGGCGCTTCTCCGTCGCGTCCGTCAGTTGAGCGGTGTCGGGACGTCCCTCCGGGGAGTCCACCGTGACCGACCGGTTCGCCGTCGACTCCCCGACCTGGCTGGTCGTCGTACCCTGCGCGTTCGAGGCGATCCCGATCGCGCTCAAACACACCGCGCCGGTGACCGCGACCATCGCCACCAGACCCAGCAGCCGCCTGCGCAGCGCTCGCACGTTCCACCACGCCACCTGAAGCAGGCTCACAGCTCACCCTCCCGCTTGACCCGGGTGCGTGCCCGGGAGCGGCCGTTCGTCCCGTCCTGTACCGAAAGATCCGCGCCCCCGCCCAGCCGGTGCACGACGTCGGCCGCATCCGCGACCGCCTGATTGTGCGTGACGACCAGCACCGCCCGCCCGCCGTCCGCCAACTCCCGGAACAGGCCCAGCAACACGGCCTCGCTCTCGGTGTCCAGGTTTCCGGTGGGTTCGTCGGCCAGCAGCAGCGGGGGATCGTTCACCAGCGCTCGGGCCAGCGCCACGCGCTGCTGTTCGCCCCCGGACAGCTCGCTGGGCCGGTGCTCGCACCGGTCTGCCAGCCCCACGCGCTCCAGCAGACCGCGTGCCCGGGCCTCTGCCTCCCGGCGCCTGCCGGTGAACGGAAGCAGGACATTGCGCAGGGCGCTGTGCTGTGGCAGCAGGTTGTAGGACTGAAAGACGAACCCCAGACGCCGGCGCCGCAGGTCGGCGAGTGCGCTGTCCGACAGACCACTGGTGTCGCGGCCCTCCAGCTCCACCCGGCCCGTGTCGGGTTTCGTCAGCAGCCCGAGAATGTGCATGAGGGTGGATTTGCCCGATCCGGAGTGTCCGACGAGCGCGGTGACGCATCCCGGCGCGACAGCGAGATCGATGTCTTTGAGGACGTCGACCCGCTGGCCGCGCAATGCATAGGACTTACCTATCCCACTCGCTGTCAGCAGTGTGCTCACGGGGGTTCTGCTCACTTTCTGTCTCAGGATCCCTGCGCGGGCAGAGTTCCCAGCTTCCGATCCAGTGCCTTGTCCAGCTCCCATACCGCCCATGTCGTCTTGAGGTCGCAGCCCGGCTCGTCATCGGGGCGGTACAGGCCGGGAAGCCCCGGACAGCCCCGGTGCGCCCTGAACCGACTGGCAAGGTGACTCACCATGGATTCGTCGGCATGGCCGCCGAGCAGCAGGTAGGCGCGCACGATCAGCGCACGGTCGTAGACGCTTGCGCGGGGCCCCGGGTCGGCTGCCCATCGCTTGAGCACGTCCGCGGTCAGCCATCCAGGTGTCCGGTCCTCCTGGCCGGTCTGGTGCAGGCCGACCACCAGCGTGGCAGCCGCCTGCGCGCCTTCCAGATCGTCAACGCTCCAGCGCGTGACGGAGGGGACCGGTATCGGTATGCCGGACTCCGCGCAGTCCCATGCCGCACGCTGCCAGGCCACCACGTTGCCTGCGGTGACCATGGCCGGCACCGTCGAAGGATCCTGGCAGAGCGCGGCCTCCTGACGGGAAAGCGGCTCACCGCCGGCGCTGTGCTTGAGGGCGGCCAGGTTCAGCCGCGCGGCGCCGTCGCGGGGCGCGTCCTGGGCATTGGCCTGCTCCTCGACCGCAGACAGGAGACGTTTGTCCCGCACCGGCCATCCGGCCAGGCTCCGCAGTCGCTGCACGAACAACGACGCGTCGGGCGTGCCCAGGTAGGAGGACGGGTCACGCACCGTTCCGTCCTGCATGCGCTCCTGCTCGAGACGGCGGGTGACCGCCGAGAACGCCCCCTTGGAACTGCCGGCGGCGCGCAGGATGTGCACCAGGCTATAGAGCTGGTCGTAGTCGAGGCTTCCGACGTTGTGCGACAGGGCCTGCTGCCATGTCTCCCGGTCCACATGCGGCTTTTTGCCAGCCGACTCCTGGAGCAGGACGTAGTTGTATGTGTCTTCCAGCAGAGCGGCGCGTTCCTTGTCCGGCCGCTCGGTGAACCGGCTCGTGTCCGGAGCCGCCAGCGACGTCAGGGAGCCGGGCACGGGCTTGCCGAGCAGATGCAGGCACCGTGCCAGGGCCGCGGCCTCGTCCAGTCGCGGTCTGCCGTCCGCCAGCCTGCCCAGCCAGCCGGCGGTGGCCGCCTTGTCGGCGGCGGGAAGCTTCGTGAGAGTTCCGGTGGCCGCCTCCACCTCCAGCGCCGCCCATGTGGCACCGAGGCGTCCTTCGTCGCTCTTCCCTCCGAGCGCGGGATCTTCGTACCATCCCCTGCCGGTTCGCAGTTTCTCCACGTCATGGGTGTCACGGCGTCCCAGCACCGCGGACACTCCGGCCTCGCGCAGCGGGAGGAGCCAGTACCTCCCCCACAGTGCGGACGTCTTGAGCGCATCCGAGCGCAGCGCTGCGGCCGTCGTGGCTCCCACCGTGACCTTCGGCTTCGCACCGGTCTCTGCCAGGATGCGCAGCGCGTAGGACTGAGCTTCGGCGCTGCCGCGCTCCTCCCTCAGGAAGGGGTGGTAGTACAGGCCGTTGACCTGGCTGACGAGGCTCTGGAAGTAGGCTGGTTCCCTGCCTACACGGTGGCTGCCCTGCGAGGTGCAGGACACGGCCGGCATCAGGACGCAGGCCGCAGCAGCCGCCCACGCCGCTTTCCTCGCGACTCTCCTGGCGTGAGACATACTCGTTCTCCCCCGTAAGAGAACTCTGCCCCCGCCAAAGGGGCGGGGGCAGAGACGTTCAGGTGGTGCGCAGCATCAAGAGCGGATCAGGCCGCGCCGGCAGTGACGCACTTCTCCGTGAACTTGATGCGGCTGGTGATCTGGGCCGAGCCGCAGGACTTGGTCGACACGTACACGGTCAGCGAGCTGGGCTTCATCTGACCGTAGGTGTCCGAGATCCACTTGTGCCCGCCGTAGTTCTTCCAGCGGACCTCGCCCTGCGACTTGCTGGTCATCTTCAGCGTCGCCTCAGGGTTCTTCGAGATCTTGAGGGAGACGCTGATGCCGTGAGCGGTCAGGATGGCCCGGTTCTGCACCCACTGGGCACTGTCGTGGGCCTTGCCCTTGTACACCTTGGTCGACGCCTTCCAGTCACAGGCGCTCACGTACGTGCCACAGTGCCAGGCGTTCACCGTCATTTTGTGGCCCGGGATACCCCAGGTGCCCGAGGACGACGTGGCGTGCGCGGGCGCAGCTGCGAACAGCAGCGCACCGGCGGCCACCGCGGCGGCCCCGCCGGAGGCCAGGCGCGAGAGAGTACGCATGATTTCTCCCCGTAGAAGTGGAAATGCTTCCTTGACCATGCGCCCGGCACCGCAGACGGCACCCGCACGCACGTTCCACTGATTTCTACGTCCTGGCCACACCGGCGACCATCGCACCTTCGGGCACCCTGCCCTCCAGGGCTCATGGGAGTCCGGGCCGCAAAGGGCTCAGCCCTGCTTCGCACACGCCTTCTGCCTCGCCAGCCCCGACACGATCCCGGACACTTCACCGATCACGGCGTTCTTGTCCTTGATCCGCTCCGACATCGTGACCTCGGCTGCAGGGCTACGCCCGTACGACAGGACGGTCTTCACCCCGTCGTGGGTCTTCTTCTCGTTCACGACCCAGTCGACCCCCTTCACCGACGTGCATGGAGCCGACTCCGGAACGTCCGAGATGTTCCCGCACCGGAGAATGACGTCACCGTCCCCCCACACGGCAGTTCCCTTCTGGTCGGAATCGTTGCGCTCATGGCCCGCCAGCTTCTGCGGCGCCTTGCTCACCACACTGGAGCACGCGGCACTGGCACCCCCCGGAGCTCCCGACACGTTGTAGGAACTCGAGGAGGTCCCGCACGCTGCAAGAGCGGCAGCACAGACAGCGATCACAGCAACCTGTGCCAGACGCCGGCCAGAGGTCATCTCCATGGGTAATCCCTTGTCTAGGTAACGTAGTTATGGGCAGGTTGCGGCGAGGGCCACACCGGTAGGAGGCGGCACCCGGCACTCTCGTACGGAACGTCGGCGACCGGGGTCAGTCCTCGCGGACGCTGAGCAGGTCGCCAGGCTGGCAGTTCAATTCGCGGCAGATCGCAGTGAGGGTGGAGAAGCGGATCGCCTTCGCCCGGTCGTTCTTCAGGACGGAGAGGTTGACCACCGTCACCCCGACCCTGGCCGCCAGTTCGGACAAGGTCATGCCGCGCTCGGCCAGCAGCCGGTCCAGGTGGACCTGAACCCGGTGCTCCTCCTCTGACGGCATCAGACCAACCCCTCGGTGTCGGCGCGGAGCTTCGTACCACGCCGGAACACCTCGCCCAGGGCCAGGATGAGGAAGGCGAGCAGGACGTACTCGCCGGTGAAGGTGATCGCGGAGGGGATCTGATCAGCCATGGGGGTGCCGTTCACCAGAGCCGCCGTGGTGAGCGCCGGCAGCACCGGGGAGAGGACCGCCTGCACCAGCACCGTGAGCCCCATGGCGCTCAGACGGCGGGCGTTGCTCGGCACGAAGACGTCGCCGCCGCGCAGGGTCCTGGCCATCTGGAAAAGGAGGGCCAGGACGACGAGCAGGAGCAGGCTGCCGATGATGTCCGGCAGCGCGAGCAACAGGCGCTGAGACAGGTCGGGGTGGGCGAAGACGAGGTTGGCCTGGTGGGTGCCGGTGAGGGTCAAGCCATGGCCCGCCATCGCGTCAGTCACGGTGCCGGGCACCCGGGTCGTGGTCTCGACCTTGACCTCGCGGGTGTCCACCGGGTCGATGAGGCCGACCACCCCGAGGACCGGGAGCAGCACCCCGAAGACGCCGGCAAGCAGAGCCGCCAAGCCCAGAGCCGCCTCCAGCAGCCGACTGTCGATCCGGCTCCACCAAGACTTCGCACCCACGGTTCCCCCTGCCGCTCGCAGCGCCATATCGCTTATCGATAGTATCGATAAGCGATATGGGCACTGTCAAGCTCGGGAGGCGGCGGCACAGGCGGGCCTCGCGAGACGAGCGCCGACTGCGGTCGCCCCGAGGTCATCCGCCAGGCGGCCCGGAACCTCGGCATGCATCCCGCGGCCCTGCTTGGGCACCTTCGCCGGACCGAGGCGGAACACCCAGACCTGGCGAGCGAACGAGATCCTCAGCGCCGGCCGACGAGACGGCCATGAAAGGCATAGGCGAAGAGGGCCGCTTCGGTGCGGCTGGTCACTTTGATCTTGGCCATGAGGTTCGTCAGGTGTGCTTTGACAGTACGTTCGGCTATGCCGAGTCGCCGGCTGATCTCGCGGTTGTCGGCGGCGTGGCTGAGCAGGGTGAGAACTTGGCGTTCCCGGGGGGTGAGACAGGAGATGGCGTGGGGGTCTCCTGGGGTGGGCGGAGCGGCCAGGGTGAGGCTGAAGTCCCCCAGCGGTCTCGTCCTCTGGTCGTCCGTCGTCAAATAAGTCAAAGCGGTGGTCTCCCCGTTCGTCTCTGGCTGACCGCTTTAGCCGAAAATCCCCTTGCTCTCGTTGCGCTGCATGCCTTCCGGGGCTTCGGCGCTGGGCGGCAGTCGTGGCGACACCGGCGGCCTGATTGGCCTGCTTGGCGGTGTCGCACATGCGCGCTCCTCGCATGGCGTGTCTCCATGTCGGTATGGCTCGTGACAGCCGTACGGACGACAGTGGGTGAGGTCAGCCACCCACGCCCGGAGGGGTGCCATCGTGACGCACGGTAAGTAGATAGTTCGTAAGAGCTCAAGTAAAGCGAATTGAGGCAGGCTTGAGGTTGCCTGCGCCTCCTCGGCACGACCGGCCTGCCGCCCATCACCCTGCCGGACCTACGCCATGTGGCGGCGACGCTCACGCACGGAGGCGGCGAAACCGATCCCCCGGTCGTGTCAGGCCGCTGCCCGAACCGTCCGCCCGAACGGCAGCCGATCCGCAGGCCACGGCCGCATCCGCTGACGCAGCCCTCACGCACTGGCTCGAAAACGAAGCGGCGCCCGAGCCGACCGAAGCCGACCCGGGCGCCGCGCGGCAGGTCAGAGGGGGTAAACCCTCCCCCGCGTCCGTAGGCCCTGTGGGACTCGAACCCACAACCAATGGATTAAAAGTCCACTGCTCTGCCAATTGAGCTAAGGGCCCAGACGATGTTGCCTGTCCGAGCATAGCCGGACGAGGCCGAGTCTCCGACGGGGTATCGGTGACCCGGCCGCGTCGGGCGGGCGGAGAGCGGCGAGATGGTCACTTTTGGACCAGGTCGGGGGCCGGCTCGGAGACCGGTCTGAGGAACCAGTGCCGGGCCGAGGCCAGCCACCAGGTCGCCGCGAAGCCGAGGACGACCAGCACGGCGACGGGCGCGTAGTTGAAGGTCTTCCAGGTGACCGGCGAGACCTGCGGCAGCATGAAGAGGATCGTGATCACGCCCACCCACAGCACCGAGACCACGCCGATCGGACCCGACCAGCGGCCCAGGTGCCAGGGGCCGCGCTCGAAGTCCGCGCCCTTGCGGACCCGGAGGAAGGTCGGGACGACGTACGCGATGTAGAGGCCGATCACCGCGATCGAGGTCACCGCCGCGTAGGCCGTCGAGTTGATCAGGTACGGCAGGCCCAGCACCAGCGCGGCGAGCGCGGCCAGCCAGACCGCCGCCACGGGAGTGCGGGTGCGCGGGCTGACCGTGTGCCAGACACGGGAGAAGGGCAGCGCCCCGTCCCGGGAAAAGGCGTAGATCATGCGGCTAT
The DNA here is from genome assembly GCF_040682635.1 of Streptomyces sp. NPDC051133. NCBI lineage: Bacteria > Bacillati > Actinomycetota > Actinomycetes > Kitasatosporales > Streptomycetaceae > Streptomyces > Streptomyces sp. NPDC051133. The sequence continues at coordinate 38,038 of NZ_JBFBBK010000018.1, read as the reverse complement.
TGGCCGTCACGGACGCCATACCGCAGAACAGCTGGGCCCCGATCACGACCAGCAGGAGGAGCTTGCCGGTGGTGGCGCCCAGGGCGTCCAGGAGGATCTGGGCGGGGGGCGCGCCGGTGGGAGAGGTCAGCTCCTTGTCGTAGGACTGGATGGCGAAGGTGAAGCCGAGGAGCAGCACGAAGCCGGCGATCCAGGACGTCCAGATCGAGCGGACGATGCCCTTCGGGCCGGCCGTGGACGCGTCGTGCGTCTCCTCCGTCATGTGGGCGGAGGCGTCGTAGCCGGTGAAGGTGTACTGCGCCATCAGCAGGCCGAGCAGGACGACGTACGGGCCGCTGCCCCAGCCGGTCCCGTTGACGAAGTGCGTGAACACGAAGGACGTCGACCGGTGGTGGTCGGGGACGAAGGCGAGCGCGGCGACGATGACCGCGACACCGAGGACGTGCCACCACACGCTCACGCTGTTCAGGAACGCGACGATGCGCACCCCGAAGGTGTTCAGCAGGCCGTGGAGCAGGAGGATCGCCGCGAAGAGCAGCACCGTGCGGCCGGGGGTCACCTCGAAACCGAACTGGAGGTTCAGCCAGGCGCCGAGGAAGGAGGCCGCGCCGAAGTCGATGCCCGCGGTCACCGCCACCTGGCCCAGCACGTTGAACCAGCCCGTGAACCACGCCCAGGCCGCCGCCGACCGCGGGGGCGCGAGACGGTGCGCCCAGAAGTACAGGCCCGCGGACGTCGGGTAGGCGGAGCAGATCTCGGCCATCGACAGGCCCACGAACAGCGTCATCAGGCCCACCGCCACCCAGCCCCAGGTGATCACCGCCGGCCCGCCGGTGATCATGCCGAAGAGGTAGAGGGTCAGGCAGCCGGACAGGACCGAGATGATCGTGAAGGAGACGGCGTAGTTCGAGAACGCCGACATGCGGCGGGCGAGGACCTGGGTGTATCCGAGCTGGGCCAGCCGTTCCTCGTCCGACGGCCCACTCGCTCTGGCGTCATCTGTCATGCCCCCAGCAATTCCCTCGGTAAGCGCATGACATGCGTCACGCATTGGCCGAAAAAGGGCCCGTACGACCGAAGTCGTACGGGCCCTTCTCAGCTCACGCGCGCCGGCGCGTCACCTCAGCCGTTGCGCTTCCAGCGCGGCTTGTCCTCGCGGCGGCCGAAGCCGGTGCCGCGGTGGTCGTCACGACGGCCGTAGGGGCGCTCGTGGCCGCCGGAGCGGAAGCCCGGACGGTCGTCACGGCGGTCCCGGTTGAACGGGCGGTCGCTGCCCCGGTGCCCACCGCGCTCGTCCCGGCGGAAGCCGCCGCGGTCGTCACGGCGCTCGAAGGAACGGCCACCACGGTCGTCACGGCGGTCGCGGTCGAACGGGCGACGCTCGTCACGGCGCTCGAAGGTACGGCCACCCCGGTCGTCACGGCGGTCGTCGCGACGCTCGAAGGTACGGCCACCACGGTCGTCACGGCGCTCGAAGCCCCGCTCGCCACGGTCACGGTCGCGGTCGAACGGGCGACGCTCGTCACGGCGCTCGAAGGTACGGCCACCACGGTCGTCACGGCGGTCGTCACGTCGCTCGAAGGTACGGCCACCACGGTCGTCACGGCGGTCGTCGCGACGCTCGAAGGTACGGCCACCGCGGTCGTCACGGCGCTCGAAGCCCCGCTCGCCACGGTCACGGTCGAAGCTGCGGCGCTCCTTGCGCTCGTACGGCGCCGAAGCCGCCGGGCGCTCCTCGCGCTCGGTCTCGCGCTCCACCGACCGCTCGGCCACGGCCAGCTCCTCGGCGGCCGTCGCCTGGGCCTCGGCCACCGCCGCCTCCGGGTCCTCGCCGCGCTCGCGGGCGACGCGGGCGACCAGCCGGTCGGCCTCGTCGCGCAGTTCGGCGGCACGACGCTGGGCGCGCTCCAGCTGCTTGGTGAGCTGGGCGACCTCGCGCTCGGCCTGCTGGGCGGCGTTGCCCGCGGACTCGGCCTGGACCTCGGTCATGGAGCGGGCGCCGGTGATCTCGGCGACCTCCGGGTCGAAGGCGGCACCGCCCTGGATGATGTGGCGCGCGGCGTCGACGCCCGCGTCCTCCATCAGGCGGAAGATCTGCCGCCGCTGGTGCGGCAGGGACAGCGAGACGACCGTGCCGGTGCGGCCGGCGCGCGCGGTACGGCCGGCGCGGTGCAGGTAGTCCTTGTGGTCACCGGCCGGGTCCACGTTCAGGACCAGGTCGATGCCGTCGACGTGGATGCCACGGGCGGCGACGTCGGTGGCGACCAGGACGTTGACGTACCCGTCCTTGAAGTCGGCCAGGGTGCGGGTGCGGGCGCCCTGGGTCATACCGCCGTGCAGCGCGTCGGCCTTCACACCCGAGTCGCGCAGCTGCTCGGCGACGCGGTCGGCGCCCAGCTGGGTGCGGACGAAGATGATCGTGCGGCCCTTGCGGGAGGCGATCGCGGCGGTGACCGGAGCCTTGTCCTTGGGCTTCACGATGAGGATGTGGTGCGACATGGTCGTCACCGCGCCCTGAGCCGCGTCCACCTCGTGGGAGACGGGGCTGTTCAGGTAGCGGTCGACGAGGGTCTGGATCTCGTTCTCCATCGTGGCGGAGAAGAGCATGCGCTGGCCGCCGGCCGGGACCTGGTCGAGCAGCTCGGTGACCTCGGGCAGGAAGCCCAGGTCGGACATCTGGTCGGCCTCGTCGAGGACGGCGATCTGCACGTCCTCCAGGGAGCAGGCGCCGCGGTTGATGATGTCGCGCAGGCGGCCCGGGGTGGCGACGAGGATGTCGACGCCGCGCTCCAGGGCGTAGATCTGGTTGCCCATGGAGGTGCCGCCGCAGACGACCTTCATCTTCAGGCCGAGGACGTCGCCGTACGGCTGGAGGGCGTCGGCCACCTGCATGGCCAGCTCGCGGGTCGGGGTGAGGATGACCGCGCGGGGCTTGTGCTTCTGGGTGCTGCCGCCGGCCAGCGTGGCCAGGGTCGGCAGACCGAAGGAGAGCGTCTTGCCGGAGCCGGTGCGGCCACGGCCGAGGATGTCCTTGCCGACCAGGGCGTCCGGGATGGTCGCGGCCTGGATCGGGAAGGGGGTCGTCACGCCGTTCTGCGCGAGCTTGCGCACGATGCCCTCGGGGAGGCCGAGGTCGGCGAAGGTGGTCTGGGGGGTGGTGTCAGCGGCCTCGGGGGCCTCGGTGACCTCGGTCGTCACATCGACGAGTTCGTCAACGATCTCGTTCTCGGACACGACGATCTGGTCAGTACTGGACACGGACATGCGAATGCGAAACCTTCCGGAGTCTCTTCGGCACGCGCCCGTCAACTCCGTGATTCGCTCACGACCGCCTCAATGCGGTCCGCCACGGCAAAGGAGAGTACGCGCCACACGGCGCGCTCTGTGGTGGCGCCGGGCAAATGGGATCAAACGATCTACCACCATACGCACCTACCACCCCTCAAGGCAAACTGATCTCTGCGCCGCAGGTGAACGAGGGTGGCAGGGCTCATACCGGCACCCCCGCCTCGGGCGCCGGCTCGCGCTGCACCAGCTGGGGCGAGGAGTCCTCGTGCGCCGAGGAGGACGGTTCCGCCGACGGGGGATCGGAGGGCGGCGGAGGCGGAGTGGTGTCCGGGGGCTCCGGCGGAGCGGAGGTGGGCGGGGGCGTCGGCTGGTCCTGGGTCGGCGCCGGGTCCCCGGGCTTGACGGTCTTCCCGGGCTCACCCGGCTTCCCGGGGGCCGCCGAGGCACTGCCCCGCCGGCCGGACGGGCTGGCCGACGCCGAGGCCGACTTCCCCGGCTCGGCCTTGCCGTCACGGTGCTTGCCGTCGCCTCCCGCGCCCTCGCGTCCCAGGCCCCCCGCACCCCGCACCGGGCCGCCGTCGGGTGCCTCGCCCCCGCGCTGCCCCGCCGAATGCGAGGGCCTGGCGGACCGGCCCGCGTCGTCACCCACGTTCACACAGCCGGCGGCGGCGGTGACGACCAGCACCGTGACGGCGAGACGGACGGGTACGTTCAAGGGGCGCACGGCGGCCACCTCCGGGGGCAAGGAAAGAAGTCAACCCTCCCAACTCCCGCCGCCCGCAAGAGGACACGCGCCCCGCCCGCATCGGCGCTCAGCCGTAGCCGAGGGAGTGCAGCCGGGAGTCGTCGATACCGAAGTGATGCGCGATCTCGTGCACCACCGTCACCTCGGTTTCCGCGACCACGTCCTCACGGCTCTCGCAGATCCTGAGCGTCGGTCCCCGGTAGACGGTGATCCGGTCCGGCAGGACACCGGCGTACCACTCGCCCCGGTCGGTGAGGGGGGTGCCCTCGTACAGCCCGAGCAGCTCCGGGTCGTCGGCGGGCGGTTCGTCCTCCACGAACACCGCCACGTTGTCCATGAGCCGCGTCAGCTCCGGCGGGATCCGGTCGAGCGCCTCGGCGACCAGTTCCTCGAACTCCTCGCGCGTCATCTCCAGCACACGGTCATTGTCGGGCACGGCGGGCCCGTACGAGAGTGCCGAACCGTCGCATATCCGCGCCGGGACATGGGCATACGGGACCAATGGCCCGCGTCCCCGTCGCCGCGCTGAGCAGCATGCTGAACCGGACCTCGCACCGCATACCCCGTATCGGCGGCGTCCGCCGCATCCCCGGCGCTTCCCGCATCCCCGGCTCCGCCCGTCTCCGCCGCGCCGGCAGAGGCACCCACCGGCTCCCCGACCTCGAACTCGCCGACCGGCCCCGGCCCTGGCTGCAGGCCCTCGGGCTCATGACCGTCGTACTCGTCGGCGCCTGGCTGGGGCTGCTGATCGTCGGGAACGTACGGGCGCCGGTCGGGCCGATGAACACGACGATGGCCCTCCGGCCCTCCCTCACCGGCGGCACGAAGATCAACATCTCTCCGCTGGGCGCGCTCACTCTCGACAGCCATGTGGCCCCCGTCCGCCTGGACGTGAACGTCGACCAGCTCGACCCGCTCCGCGCCCAGGCCCTGGTCGACCACCCGGAGCGGATCTCCGGACTCCAGGACGAGGTCGCCCACGACGTCGAGCACGGCACGCTGGACCTCGCCGTGCGCTCCTGCGTGGCCGTGGTCGCCGGAGCCGGCGCCCTCGGTCTCGCCGTCTACCGGCGCCCGGGCCGGGCCTTCGCGGCCGGCGGACTCGCCCTGGCCCTGCTGGCCGCCTCGGGCGCGTCGGCGTACGCCACCTGGAACCCGAAGTCGATCCTGGAGCCGAAGTTCTCCGGGCTGCTGACCTCCGCGCCCTCCGTCGTGGGCAACGCGCGCAGCATCGTCACCGAGTTCGACGTCTACCAGCAGGAGCTGGCCCGCCTGGTGACGAACGTGACGAAGCTCTACGACGTCGCGTCCACGCTCCCGGCCTACCAGCCGGACCCCTCGACCATCCGGGTCCTGCACGTGTCGGACATCCATCTCAACCCGGCGAGCTGGAAGATCATCGCCTCGCTCGTGGAGCAGTACAAGGTCGACGTGATCGTCGACTCCGGCGACACGATGGACCACGGCACGGCGGCGGAGAACGGCTTCCTGGACCCGGTGAAGGACCTGGGGGTGCCGTACGTCTGGGTGCGCGGCAACCACGACTCCGGGATCACGCAGCGCTACCTGGAGCGCATGAAGAACGTGCGCGTCCTGGACGACGGACACGCGGAGACGGTCGCCGGCCTGCGTTTCGCCGGGATCGGCGACCCGCAGTACACGCCCGACCGCTCGGTGGTGCCCGGTGGCGACGCCTCCGAGCGGCTGGCGGGCTACCGGCTGGCCGGCGCCCTGCACGACCAGCGGGCGGCCGGCACCCCCGTGGACGTGGCGATCGCCCACGAGCCGTCCGCGGCCCGCGAGGCCGACGGCGACGTGCCGCTGGTGCTGTGCGGCCATCTGCATCACGAGGGGGACGAGATCCTGCCGTACGGCACCCGGCTGCGCATGGAGGGCTCCACGGGCGGAAGCGGGCTGCGGGCGGTGGAGCGCAAGTACCCCGCCCCCATCGAGGCCTCGATCCTGTACTTCGACCGCGACAGCCACCGCCTGCAGGCCTGGGACGCGATCAAGCTGGGCGGCCTGGGTCAGACGACGGCCGAGGTCAGCCGCCATCTGGCGGACGAGAACCGGCCCGGCGCCACACCCTCGCCGAGCACCCCCGCACCCTCCCCGAGCACCCCGTCGGGGGCGTCACCCTGAACCGTTTTGGCGATCCTCCCCGCCATCCCATATGCTTCTCACGTCCCCGACGCGCTGAGAAGCGCCCAGGCGGGCCGATAGCCCTCATCGTCTAGCGGCCTAGGACGCCGCCCTTTCAAGGCGGTAGCACGGGTTCGAATCCCGTTGGGGGCACGCAAGATCGTGTGCGACACTGTTGCACACACGCTTGGTCCTGTGGAGCAGTTTGGAGTGCTCGCCACCCTGTCAAGGTGGAGGCCGCGGGTTCAAATCCCGTCAGGACCGCTGGTGTTTCACGTGAAACACCGTGGCTGGGTAGCTCAGTTGGTACGAGCGATCGCCTGAAAAGCGATAGGTCGCCGGTTCGACCCCGGCCCCAGCCACAACAGCCCTGACCAGGGCATGAGCCCCTCTCCGGCATCAACGGAGAGGGGCTCTTCCGTGTGCCCGCGCGTTCCTGTGACCGCTGCTGTCAGCGCACCACGGCGTGCAGCCCGTACCCCAGGAAGACGAGCCCTATGATCCCGAACTGGATCCGCATGCTGGTAAGGCTCCGCCAGGGCGTTCCGTACCGGCTCCGCTGCCGCGTCACCAAGGGTGCCCAGTCCCACACCCACACGTCGACACCGCGGTAACCGCATGCCACCGTCAGGAGAGCACTGCCCGCGAGCAGTGCGATCACGCCCCGAAAGATCAACGCCGTACCTTTCCCCAGCCCCACGACCAGCCCCACGACCAGCGCCGCGTCGCGGCATTGTCGCACCAGCCGCACACAGCAACGCCTTTCACCCGACACCTTCACCTCCTATGATCGGGCGACGCCCCTCCAGGACGCGGTCTGAAGCCCCGTCCAGCGAACGGGGCTTTCGTCGTCTCGGGCTGGGGGGCAGCAGTGGACACCGAGGTGGAGAAGTACCGGGCGCGGTACGGGTTGCTCGCGGTGGTCGTCAGCAACCTTGCGATCGCCGGGGTCGCCGCCTTCGGGGTGTGGCGGCTCGACGGGGACAAGAGCGTGATCGTCGCGATCCTCACCGCCGCGTTCACGGCCGTGAGCAGCATGACCACCGCCTACCTGGGCATCAAGGCCGTCTCCAACACCGCGAAGTCGATCGCGCTGCGCGAGGGCGTCCAGCCCCGGCAGCACGGCACCGCGACGCCGCCGCCCGCCCAGCGCACTCCCTAGTCCGCCAGCGCACTCCCTAGTCCGCGTCCGCGCCGGACGGGTCCGGCAGGCGGCCCCCCGGGTGCCGGTGCCGCCAGATCAGGAAGACCGCGCAGGACAGGACCGACCAGCCCGCCAGCACCAGGAACGGAAAGGCGTGCTGGTGGCCACGGAAGTACACCGCCGTGTGCTGGGCGTTGACCGAGGCACCGGGCGGCAGCCACCGGCCGACCGTGCCGAGCGGGGACGGGAGCAGCGGCCAGGAGACGGCACCGCCGGACGAGGGGTTGCCGAGCAGCACCATCAGGCCCCAGGTCGGCAGCATGGCCCAGCGGCCGACCAGGGTGTTGAACATCGTGAAGACCATGCCCGAGGTGAACATCGTCAGGGCGAGGATCATCCAGGACTCCAGGAACGGCAGCTTCACCGCCCCCAGCCACCAGTCGACCACCGCGGCGATCGTGAGCCCGCCGAGCAGGGCGTAGGCGACGGTGAAGGCGATGCGCTCCATGGGGTTCAGGGCCCGCGCGTGCACGCTGAGCTGGATGGCGCCGACGAAGCCGATGATCACGGCGGCGAGTGAGATGTAGAAGATCGCGAGCCCTCTGGGGTCGCCCTTCTGCAGCGGCTTCAGGTCGTGGACCACCACGGTGGTGCCGGTGGCCGCGCCCACCTTCGCCGCCGCCTCGCCGAGCACCTGGGCGACCGTGGCCCCGGAGGCCGAGGACACGTCCAGCGCGATCGTCCGGCCGCCGGCCGGCGCCTCCACCACCGCGAACACCTTCTGCTCGTCCACCGCGCGCACGGCGGCGGCCCGGCTGCCGTACGGGTGCAGTCTCAGGGAGGCGTTCAGGGCCTGCTCCATGCCGCCGATGAACCGCCGGGCCGCCGGCACGTCGTTGGACGCGGTCACGGCCGTGGGAATGGTGTGCGGGGTCGGGTTGGCCATGGCGTAGGTGTACGAACCGGCGAAGAGGCCCGCCGCCGCGGCGATGAGCAGCAGGAGGACCGAGGCGGGGAGGAAGGGGGATGCCTTGAACGCCGCCCAGCGCGAATCGGACATAACGATCACTTTGGCATCTCGCCGTGGGCGGTGCCCGTCGATCGCCGGGTGCCGGAAGCGCCGGCGGTCAAATCGTTCGCCTGTTTTTCGGGCGGGGTGAGATCCTGGATCGCGTATGTCTACGCATCCCGCCCCCGCCCTCGGCACCCTCGCCCCCCGTCTGACCGAGCTGTCGCTGCGCGACGCGCACCGGCTCGGCAGGCGGCTCGAGGGCGCGCGCAAGATCCGTAAGCCGGAGGCCCGCGCCGCCGTCCTCGCCGAGATCGAGGCCGAGGTCGGCAAGGCCGAGGCCCGCATGGCCGAGCGGCGCGTCCGCGTGCCCGCGGTCACGTATCCCGAGCAGCTGCCCGTCAGCCAGAAGAAGGACGAGATCGCGGCAGCCATCCGCGATCACCAGGTCGTCATCGTCGCCGGTGAGACCGGGTCCGGCAAGACGACCCAGATCCCGAAGATCTGTATGGAGCTCGGGCGCGGTGTCCGGGGCATGATCGGGCACACCCAGCCCCGCCGCATCGCCGCCCGTACCGTCGCCGAGCGGGTCGCCGACGAGCTGAGCACGCCCCTCGGCGAGGCCGTCGGCTGGAAGGTGCGGTTCACCGACCAGGTCAACCCGGACGCCACCTTCGTCAAGCTGATGACGGACGGCATCCTGCTCGCCGAGATCCAGACCGACCGCGAGCTGCGCGCCTACGACACGATCATCATCGACGAGGCCCACGAGCGGTCCCTCAACATCGACTTCCTGCTGGGCTACCTCGCCCAGCTGCTGCCCAGCCGTCCGGACCTCAAGGTCGTCATCACCTCGGCGACCATCGACCCCGAGCGCTTCTCCCGGCACTTCGGCGACGCCCCGATCATCGAGGTCAGCGGCCGTACGTATCCGGTGGAGGTGCGCTACCGGCCGCTCCTGGAGGAGGACTCCGAGGACGCCGACCGCGACCAGATCACCGCCATCACCGACGCCGTCGAGGAGCTGATGGGCGAGGGGAAGGGCGACATCCTCGTCTTCCTCTCCGGTGAGCGGGAGATCCGGGACACGGCGGACGCGCTGGAGAAGAAGAAGTACAGATTCACCGAGGTGCTCCCCCTGTACGCCCGGCTCTCGCACGCCGAGCAGCACCGGGTCTTCCAGCCGCACACCGGACGCAGGATCGTTCTGGCGACCAACGTCGCCGAGACCTCCCTGACCGTCCCCGGCATCAAGTACGTCATCGACCCCGGCTTCGCCCGGATCAGCCGCTACAGCCACCGCACCAAGGTCCAGCGGCTGCCCATCGAGCCGGTCTCCCAGGCGAGCGCCAACCAGCGCAAGGGCCGCTGCGGCCGTACGTCCGACGGCATCTGCATCCGGCTGTACTCCGAGGACGACTTCCTCGCCCGCCCGGAGTTCACGGACGCGGAGATCCTCCGTACGAACCTGGCGTCCGTCATCCTGCAGATGACCGCGGCCGGCCTCGGCGACATCGAGAAGTTCCCCTTCATCGACCCGCCGGACCACCGCAACATCCGCGACGGCGTCCAGCTGCTGCAGGAGCTGCACGCGCTGGACCCGGCCCAGAAGGACCCGCGCAAGCGGCTCACCGACACCGGCCGCAAGCTCGCCCAGCTGCCCGTCGACCCGCGCCTGGCCCGCATGGTCCTGGAGGCCGACAAGAACGGCTGTGTCCGCGAGGTCATGGTCATCGCGGCGGCCCTCTCCATCCAGGACCCGCGCGAGCGCCCGGCGGAGAAGCAGACCCAGGCCGACCAGCAGCACGCCCGCTTCAAGGACGAGACCAGCGACTTCCTCGCCTACCTGAACCTGTGGCGGTACGTCCGCGAGCAGCAGAAGGAGCGGGGATCGTCGTCCTTCCGGCGGATGTGCAAGCAGGAGTACCTGAACTTCCTGCGCATCCGCGAGTGGCAGGACATCTACACCCAGCTGCGTACGGTCGCCAAGCAGATGGGCATCCACCTCGCCGAGGAGGACGCCCCGGCCGACCGCATCCACGTCTCCCTCCTCGCCGGCCTGCTCTCGCACGTCGGGATGAAGGACGTGAAGGACGGCAACAAGAACGAGTACCTGGGTGCCCGCAACGCCAAGTTCGCGATCTTCCCGGGCTCCTCGCTGTTCAAGAAGCAGCCGAAGTTCGTGATGTCGGCCGAGCTGGTGGAGACGAGCCGGCTGTGGGCGCGGGTCAACGCCAGGATCGAGCCGGAGTGGGTCGAGCCGCTCGCCGGTCACCTCCTCAAGCGGACGTACAGCGAACCGCACTGGGAGAAGGACCAGGCGGCCGTGATGGCGTACGAGAAGGTCACGCTGTACGGCGTCCCGATCGTCGCCCAGCGGAAGGTGAACTACGGCCGGATCGACCCCGGGGTCAGCCGCGAGCTGTTCATCCGCAACGCGCTCGTGGAGGGCGACTGGCGCACGCACCACAAGTTCTTCGCCGACAACCGCCGGCTGCTCAGCGAGGTCGAGGAGCTGGAGCACCGGGCGCGGCGCCGGAACATCGTGGTCGACGACGAGACGCTGTTCGACTTCTACGACCAGCGGGTGCCCGAACACGTCGTGTCGGGGGCCCACTTCGACTCCTGGTGGAAGCGCAAGCGGCACGAGCAGCCGCACTTCCTGGACTTCGAGCGGGAGATGCTGATCCGGGAGTCGGCGGAGGCGGTCACGAAGGCCGACTATCCCGACTCCTGGCGGCAGGGACCGCTCACGTTCCGGGTGACGTACCAGTTCGAGCCGGGCGCGGACGCCGACGGTGTGACCGTCCACATCCCGCTGCAGGTCCTCAACCAGGTCGAGGACGAGGGCTTCGACTGGCAGATCCCGGGTCTGCGCGAGGAGCTGGTGACGGAGCTGATCCGCTCCCTGCCGAAGCCCATCCGCCGCAACTACGTGCCCGCGCCGAACTACGCGAAGGCCTTCCTGGAGAAGGCGGCGCCGCTGCAGGAACCGCTGACCGTCACGATGGCCCGTGAGCTGAAGCGGATGGTCGGCGTGCCCTTCGAGGCGGACGACTTCGACTGGGCGAGGATCCCCGAGCATCTGAAGATCACGTTCCGGATCGTCGACGAACGGCGCCGGAAGCTGGCCGAGGACAAGGACCTGGAGGCGCTGAAGCTCCAGCTCAAGCCGAAGGCGCGCCAGGCCCTGTCCCAGGCGGCAGCGGCGACCGCGTCCCGCGAGGGCGGCGAGTCCCTGGAGCGCAAGGGCCTGACCGACTGGACGATCGGCACGCTGAGCCGGGTCTTCGAGACCCGCCGGGCCGGCCAGCCGGTGAAGGCGTACCCCGCACTGGTGGACGACGGCGACACGGTCTCGGTGCGCCTCTTCGACACCGAGGCCGAGCAGGCCGAGGCGATGTGGAAGGGCACCCGGCGGCTGATCCTGCGGAACATCCCAGTGAACCCGGCGAAGTTCGCGTCCGAGAAGCTGACGAACCAGCAGAAGCTCGGCCTCTCGGCCAACCCGCACGGCTCCATCCAGGCCCTGTTCGACGACTGCGCGATGGCGGCGGCGGACAAGCTGATCGGGGACTTCGGGGGGCCGGCGTGGGACGAGGAGTCGTACCGGAAGCTGTACGACAAGGTGCGCGCGGAGATCGTGGACACGACGGTGCGTACGGTCGCCCAGGTGCAGCAGGTGCTGGCCGCCTGGCAGGCCTGTGAGCGCCGCCTGAAGGCCGTGAGCAGCCCGGTCCTGCTGGCAAACCTGACGGACGTCCGCAAGCAGCTGGACGCCCTGGTGAAGCCCGGTTTCATCACCTGGGCGGGGATACGGCGGCTGCCCGACCTGATGCGGTACCTGGTGGCCGCCGACCGGCGCCTGCAGCAGATGCCGACGGGCGTCCAGCGGGACACCACCCGCATGGAGAAGGTCCACGAGATGCAGGACGAGTACGCCTGGCTCCTGGAGCAGCTGCCCCAGGGCCGTCCGGTCCCGTCGGCCGTCCTGGACATCCGCTGGATGCTGGAGGAGCTGAGGGTCAGCTACTTCGCCCATGCGCTGGGGACCGCGTACCCCGTCTCCGACAAGCGGATCGTGAAGGCGATCGACGCGGCGGCGCCGTAACCGATCGCGTACGGAGGGTGAGTTCGACCAGGCGGGCCCACCTCCTGTACAGTCTCTTTTCGCAGCGCAACGCAGCAAGCCGAGCGCCGCGAAACCTGGTCCTGTGGAGCAGTTTGGAGTGCTCGCCACCCTGTCAAGGTGGAGGCCGCGGGTTCAAATCCCGTCAGGACCGCACAGTGAGTGAGGCCCGCATCCCGCGAGGGGTGCGGGCCTCAGTCATATCCCGGCCCTAAGTGCTCCCCTTCCATCAAGGCGGAGGCCGCGCCCGCGGCGGAGCCGCAATCAGACACAGCAAATCCCGTCAGGACCGCACAGTGAGTGAGGCCCGCATCCCGCGAGGGGTGCGGGCCTCAGTCGTACCCCGCCGCGAGTACCCACCGCCCTGCCAAGGCGGAGGCCGCGCCCGCGGCGGAGCCGGTAGTACTGCCCGGTCGACAAGGCTCGCGCCCACCGGCGAAGCCGCAATCAGACACAGCGACCCGACAGGGCCCCCACCAGCAAGGCCCGCGCCCCCAGGAGCTGCGGGCCTCGGTCGTCCCCCACACGCACGCCTCACCGCCGCGATCGGCGCGTCCCCCGCCGCCGGACAGGGCCGGCGCCGGCGAGGCCTCCTCCGGCGCTCTGCGGCGTCGTCCGCGGCCTTGACGGCGTCACATTCCGTCGGTACCCAGGGAGCAGGGCCCGTTCCCCTGTGCGGCTCGCGGAGGTGGCGTATGGCGGCATCGGCCAGGCATGAGACGCGGGCGCTGCTCAGGGCGCATCTCGCGGCCGCCTCGTCCTACCGGCACCTCACCCGCCACTGCCCGGTCTGCCACCGCCTGTTGCGCCTCGCCATGGACGCCGGCACCCACCCCCAGGAGACCGGGGAGGCGGCGGCCGAGGACGAGAGCCCCAGGAGCGCGTGACCTCCCGCGGCCCAACCCCCTTGCCTGCGTGGGGCGCTGGAAGCCGCGCTTCCACTAATGCATCGGAGCCACGGGGGACAAGCGTCCCGGTGTGTGACGGGAGTCACCGCATGAGTTTTTGAAACCGCGGTACTTACCCACGTCCTACAACGGGTCAATTTAATATGTGCAATTGCACCCCTCCCAGAGGGTGCGCACAGTGGTTCCGACAGCCCCACCCAGACTCCGACAAGGCCGCTCACAGAGGCGCCCGCCCCCTCCGACCAGCGCACAAAAAAGATCGCGCTGGACCCGGCGGAGTCCAGCGCGATCTACGACGCACCCTGTGTCGCTGCCTACAACGTTCTCTTCGGCTTGGGCGTGGGCCCTGTTGGGGCAGGTCCCGCGTCGCTTGGAGCTAGGGGTTCGGGCGCCTCGGCCAGTTGGGGGACCGACCGTTTTGCCCGATTATTCAGTTGTTCAGGCCTCGCTGCGCTGCTGCGGGATGCCCGCGAGCAGTGCGCGGACCTCGGCTTCGCGGTAGCGGCGGTGCCCGCCGAGCGTACGGATCGACGTGAGCTTGCCGGCCTTCGCCCACCGCGTGACCGTCTTCGGGTCCACGCGGAACATCGTGGCGACCTCAGCCGGGGTCAGCAGCGGCTCGGCATCAGGGGTGCGAGCGGTCATGAGCGGCCTCCTCGGGAGAACCGAACCTTCTCGGTTCTTTCCTCTAAATTCTGCACCTTGACCCACGTTGCCCGAAATGGCGGACGCGGGCCGAGTCGGTTATAGGACGAACGGCTTGTCCTCGGCACTACAACTACACCATCTGTCCAGCCACGTCGGCCAAACCGATGGAATTGCCCTCCCAGGTGTTCATCAGCGACGGAAGCCGATGGACCATGCCATAGCGGACAGTCACGCCACTGTGACGATCAGTCACAGTGGCGATCAGGAGGCACCAGACCCCCCATAGCGTGCAATGCAGAGATTCCACCCATGCTGGGGCACAGTTGGGCAGATGGAACCCTCCCCGGGCTCCTTGTCCTATTTTGGCACGAGGGGCGGCAAGAGACGCAAGGGCCGCGTAAGTGCCGTCCATCACCCTTGAGACAAAAGCCCGGATCGGGACCAACGTCCCGTCAGATGGTCAAGTGCCGTAGACCGTACGTCCTTCAGCGGCTTTTGGACCGTGACGTGCGTCACTCAGTTCGCAGAGCGCCGGTCCCGTACCGCCCGCCACCGCTCCACGAGCCGCCCGTAGGCCTCGCCGGCCGCCGCCCCGTCCCCGCGGCGCAGCGCCTCGACACCCGCGGCCACGTCCGCCGCCGAGTGGTCGCCCTCCAGTTCGCCGGCCGGCAGCACGTGCACCAGGCCGCCGTAGTCCAGCTCGACCAGCGAGCGCGGGTGGAACTCCTCCAGCCAGCGGCCGACGTCCACCAGGCCGTCGATCAGGGGTCCCTCCTCGACGGCGTCCTTCAGCGTGCGCAGCGCCCGCGCCACCCGGCGCCGGGCCTGGACCATGGGAGTGCGGTAGCGCAGCAGCGGGGGGACCTCCGCGGTGCCCTTCTCGTAGCGCCGCTCCTCGTCGGAGACCAGCACGAACCAGTTCAGCGGCACCTGCCAGGTCGCCGTGCGGATCCAGGGGCGGGCGTCGGGGTTGCGGGCGAGCCAGCGCTCGTAGTCCTGGGCGGCCTGGTCACGCACCAGCGGCGGCAGCACCGCGTCCAGCACCGGCGGCGGCAGCTCCCCGGCCAGCTCGCCGAGCGCCTGCCAGCCGCGCAGCCGGGTCCGCCAGGGGCAGACGCAGACCACCCCGTCGACCTCCAGCACGAAGGCGTCACTGCTCTCGTGCACCGGCACCGCGACCGGCGGGGTGGGCAGCAAGTCGGCCAGGGAGCGGCGTAGTTCGTCCTGGTAGGTGGGGCGGTCCGGGCGGCGGGCGTAACGCGCCCAGTGGCTGCGCTCCGGCTCCGGGAAGGCGGCCAGCGGCTCGTACACGCGCAGGTACGCGGCATAGGGGACGACCACGGAGGACACCTTCGGCACGCCTGCTCCCTCCCCATCGGGCCCGGCTCGAAACCACTGCAAATCGTGCCACGGTCATGCGTGCACATTCGGCACGGGAGAGTGATCCTGAACACTGCGCGGATGGTGGTCGCGCCGAGGCTCTACGCTCATGCCACGGCACCCCGCCACCCGCACGGGGTTCCGCCCCACTCGCCGCTCTTTACACAGGAGTCACCACAGTGACCGAGGTAATTGGCGCACCTGCTGATGTTCTGCACACCCTGTTCCACTCGGACCAGGGGGGCCATGAGCAGGTCGTGCTCTGTCAGGACCGCGCGACCGGCCTGAAGGCCGTGATCGCCATCCACTCCACCGCCCTGGGCCCCGCTCTCGGCGGCACCCGCTTCTACCCCTACGCCACCGAGGCCGAGGCCGTCGCGGACGCTCTCAACCTCGCGCGCGGGATGTCGTACAAGAACGCCATGGCCGGGCTCGACCACGGCGGCGGCAAGGCCGTGATCATCGGCGACCCGGAGCGCGACAAGACCGAGGAGCTGCTGCTCGCCTACGGCCGTATGGTCGCCTCGCTGAGTGGCCGCTACGTGACCGCGTGCGACGTTGGCACCTACGTCGCCGACATGGACGTCGTGGCCCGCGAGTGCCGCTGGACCACCGGCCGCTCCCCCGAGAACGGCGGCGCCGGCGACTCCTCCGTCCTCACCGCCTTCGGTGTCTACCAGGGCATGCGCGCCTCCGCGCAGCACCTGTGGGGCGACCCCCTGCTGCGCGGCCGCCGGATCGGCGTCGCCGGTGTCGGCAAGGTCGGCCACCACCTGGTGCGCCACCTGCTGGACGAGGGCGCCGAGGTCGTCGTCACGGACGTCCGCGCGGACGCCGTCCAGCGGATCCTCGACCAGCACCCCGAAGGGGTCACGGCGGTCGCCGACACCGAGGAGCTGATCCGGGTCGAGGGGCTGGACATCTACGCCCCCTGCGCGCTCGGCGGCGCTCTGAACGACGACAGCGTGCCGGTGCTCACCGCCAGGGTGGTCTGCGGGGCCGCCAACAACCAGCTCGCCCACCCGGGCGTCGAGAAGGACCTCGCCGACCGCGGGATCCTCTACGCGCCGGACTACGTGGTGAACGCGGGCGGGGTCATCCAGGTGGCCGACGAGCTGCACGGGTTCGACTTCGACCGGTGCAAGGCGAAGGCGGCGAAGATCTTCGACACCACGCTGGCCATATTCGCACGTGCGAAGGAAGACGGGATTCCGCCGGCCGCCGCGGCCGACCGGATCGCCGAGCAGCGCATGGCCGAGGCGCGCGCCGGCCGCGCGGCCCACTGATCGCCGGGCACCGATCGCACGTTTGAGCGGTACCCGCCGGTGGGAACTTAGAGAGAACTCTCACTTCCACCGGCGGGTCGTTCCCCGATAAGTGGTTAAAATCGCCACTGACCAGCGAGGACGGGGCGCCTCGAAGGTCCTGGGCACAGGCGCGTGCTGCGGGCGACGTACCGTATGGGCGCGGGCTCAGGTACCGTGGAAGCCCTACGGACCGGCCTCTCCACGGAGGGTCCGTTCCGATCATGAACGCGTGTCAGACTCTGGGGCCGTCGAGCCCCGTCACCGAGGGGGTCGAGCCATGGGGCGCGGCCGGGCCAAGGCCAAGCAGACAAAGGTCGCCCGCCAGCTGAAGTACAACAGCGGTGGGACTGATCTGTCACGTCTGGCCAGTGAACTGGGCGCATCGACTTCGAGCCAGCCGCCGAACGGCGAGCCGTTCGAGGACGATGAGAACGACGACGATCTCTATTCTCGGTACGCCGACCTCTATGAGGACGACGACGAGGACGAGGACGAGGGTCCCTCACAGCACCGTCGCGGCGCTTGACCTAGTACTCAGCACCTGCCCGGTCGGTGGCACTGCCACCGACCGGGTTCTGTGCTACCCCCAGGTCAGCCGGCGGCCTTCAGTTCGCGTAGGTCCCGACCAGCTCGGCGCCGGTCTCCTTGTCGCCGCGCCCGGTGATCTCGCCGGCCACCCAGGCCTCGACACCCCGGTCCGCCAGGGTCGCGAGGGCCACCTCGGTGGACTCCGGCGGGACGATCGCCATCATGCCGACGCCCATGTTGAGGGTCTTCTCCAGTTCCAGGCGTTCGACGTTCCCGGTCCTGCCGACCAGGTCGAAGATCGCGCCCGGGGCCCAGGTGGACCGGTCGACGGTCGCGTGCAGCTCGTCGGGGATGACCCGGGCCAGGTTGGCCGCGAGGCCACCGCCCGTGATGTGGCTGAACGCGTGCACGTCCGCCGTACGGGTGAGCGCCAGGCAGTCCAGCGAGTAGATCTTGGTGGGCTCCAGCAGCTCCTCACCGAGGGTGCGGCCCAGCTCGGCGATCTCCGCGTCCAGGGCGAGGCCCGCGCGCTCCAGCAGGACGTGCCGGACCAGGGAGTACCCGTTGGAGTGAAGCCCGGAGGACGCCATGGCGATCACCGCGTCACCCGTGCGGATACGATCCGCGCCGAGCAGCCGGTCGGCCTCCACGACGCCCGTACCGGCGCCGGCGACGTCGAAGTCGTCCTCGCCCAGCAGACCGGGGTGCTCGGCCGTCTCGCCGCCCACCAGGGCGCATCCGGCGAGCACACAGCCCTCCGCGATGCCCTTCACGATGGCTGCGACGCGCTCGGGGTGGACCTTGCCGACGCAGATGTAGTCGGTCATGAACAGCGGCTCGGCGCCGCACACCACGATGTCGTCCATGACCATGGCGACCAGGTCGTGGCCGATGGTGTCGTAGACGCCCATGCGGCGGGCGATGTCCACCTTGGTGCCGACGCCGTCCGTGGCGGAGGCGAGCAGCGGGCGCTCGTAGCGCTTGAGGGCGGAGGCGTCGAAGAGGCCGGCGAAGCCGCCGAGGCCGCCGAGGACCTCGGGGCGCTGGGTCTTCTTCACCCACTCCTTCATCAGCTCGACCGCGCGGTCGCCCGCCTCGATGTCGACGCCCGCCGCTGCGTAGCTGGCACCAGTTGTCTCAGACATGACTGTGAGAGCTTTCGTGTCGTACTGCAGGGGTGTTACGGGCGGCGGATCGCGTCGGCCGCGGCCGTGGCGGCGGGACCGGCCGCCAGCTCGGTCTCCAGCAGCTGCTTGCCGAGCAGCTCCGGGTCCGGAAGCTCCATCGGGTACTCGCCGTCGAAGCAGGCGCGGCACAGGTTCGGCTTGGCGATCGTGGTCGCCTCGATCATGCCGTCGATGGAGATGTAGGAGAGGGAGTCGGCGCCGAGGCTGGTGCCGATCTCCTCGATGGTCATGCCGTTGGCGATCAGCTCCGCGCGGGTGGCGAAGTCGATGCCGAAGAAGCAGGGCCACTTCACGGGCGGGGAGGAGATCCGGATGTGGACCTCCGCCGCGCCGGCCTCGCGGAGCATGCGCACCAGGGCCCGCTGGGTGTTGCCGCGCACGATCGAGTCGTCCACGACGACCAGGCGCTTGCCCTTGATGACTTCCTTCAGCGGGTTCAGCTTCAGGCGGATGCCCAGCTGGCGGATGGTCTGCGAGGGCTGGATGAAGGTCCGGCCGACGTAGGCGTTCTTCACCAGACCCGCGCCGAAGGGGATGCCGGAGGCCTCCGCGTAGCCGATGGCGGCCGGGGTGCCGGACTCCGGGGTCGCTATGACCAGGTCGGCCTCGACCGGGGCCTCCTTGGCGAGCCGGCGGCCCATCTCCACGCGGGAGAGGTACACGTTCCGGCCGGCGATGTCGGTGTCCGGGCGGGCCAGGTACACGTACTCGAAGACGCAGCCCTTGGGCTTCGCTTCCGCGAATCGGGAGGAGCGCAGGCCGTTCTCGTCGATGGCGACGAACTCGCCCGGCTCGATCTCCCGCACGAAGCTCGCGCCGCAGATGTCGAGGGCGGCGGACTCGGAGGCGACCACCCAGCCGCGCTCCAGGCGGCCGAGGACCAGCGGGCGGATGCCCTGCGGGTCACGGGCGGCGTAGAGGGTCTGCTCGTCCATGAAGACGAGGGAGAACGCGCCCTTCACCTTCGGGAGCACCGCGTGCGCGGCCTCCTCGATGGTCAGCGGCTTGCCGTCCTCGTCGACCTGGGCGGCCAGCAGGGCCGTCAGCAGGTCGGTGTCGTTGGTGGCCGCGACCCGGGTGGAGCGGCTGTTGTTGTCGTTCGGGAGTGCGGCGACCATCTCGGCGAGCTGCGCCGTGTTGACCAGGTTGCCGTTGTGGCCGAGCGCGATCGAGCCGTGCGCGGTGGCACGGAACGTCGGCTGGGCGTTCTCCCACACGGAGGCCCCGGTGGTCGAGTAGCGGGCGTGTCCGACCGCGATATGACCCTGGAGCGAACCGAGAGAGGTCTCGTCGAAGACCTGGGAGACCAGGCCCATGTCCTTGAAGACGAGGATCTGGGAGCCGTTGCTGACCGCGATTCCCGCGGATTCCTGACCCCGGTGCTGGAGGGCGTAGAGCCCGAAGTACGTGAGCTTTGCGACCTCTTCACCCGGAGCCCAGACGCCGAAGACGCCGCAAGCGTCCTGGGGGCCCTTCTCGCCGGGAAGCAGATCGTGATTGAGTCGACCGTCACCACGTGGCACGCCACCGAGTGTAGGCGAGGTCGACCACTGGTCCGAATTGGGGATGCGCGACCCGGACCGGCGGGCCGATGTGGATCAGCTTGGGTGATTCTCAGTTTCCCCTGGTCAGAGACGTGCGGCCGGGTGCGGCCCGGAGCTGGGGCGCGCTGTGCGGGGCGGCTGGGCGGGTCTTCGCCGCGGGCATGAGTGAGGTGTCGCACATCATTCGGGTGTGCCGCGGCTGAGGTGCACGCGCTCCCCGTGACCCGTGGTGAGGACGAGCGTCCCGTGTTCGGCCGTGCCGGTGAGCGTCTGGCCGCCGAGCGCGCGGGCCAGGGCCCGCTCGAAGGTCATCCGGGTGGGGTCGCAGGCCATCCGGGTGGTGCGCAGGCCGCCGAAGGTGATCCGGTCGCCGTGCACGGTGGCCTGGGCGCTGAACTGGTTGCAGCCCAGGTTGCCCGCCGCCCTTCCGTCCGCGTCGATGCGCAGCCGGGCGGCGGCGGGGGCGCGCAGGGTCGTCCCGTCGGTGGTGACGCTGTCGACCCGCCACTCGACGCCGGTCACGGGTTCGTGTGCGGCCACCGGACCACTGTCCCCCTTCGCCCCGCCGCAGGCCACCCCCAGGGGGCCGAACACGACGGCCAGCGCCGCCGCCGTCACGCGTTGCTTGTACCGGTTCATACCGGTTCGACGGCTCGATGGGGCGAGTGGTTCCGCTACGCCATGATCGGCAGCAGCTCCCCGATGTCGGCGCGCTCGCCGCTCGCGCTGACCTTGGCCTCGGCCAGTGCGTCCTTCCAGGTCAGACGGCCGGTGGCGAGCCGGACCCAGGTCAGGGGGTCGGTCTCGACGACGTTGGGCGGGGTGCCGCGGGTGTGCCGCGGGCCCTCCACGCACTGCACGACGGCGTACGGCGGCACACGCACCTCGGTGGAGCCGCCGGGCGCCTTCACGGCGAGGGCGTCCGCGAGCAGCCGGGTGGTGGCGGCCAGGGCCTGCCGGTCGTGCGGGACGTCGAGGCCCGGCACGGCGTCGTTGAGGTCGTCGGTGTGCACGACGAGCTCGACGGCACGGGTGACCAGGTACTCGTCCAGGGACAGGGCACCGGCGCTCGTGCCGACGAGCCGGCCGCCGGGATGCTCGTCGAGCAGGGCGCGCAGGGTCTGCTCGACGTCCGTCAGGTAGGCGTGCAGGTCGGACTGTTCGGCGGCGAGGTTCCGGGTGAACTCGTCGATGGCGGCGGAGTTGGCCGAGGTGGCGAAGGGCCAGTCGAGCAGCACGGCGTCCGCCCTCGGCGGCTCGGGCAGGGCGAGCGCCCGGTGGAGCGCGCCGAGCGCCATGCCGATGTGCGCGACGAGGTCGCGGACGGTCCACTCGCCGAGCCGCGTGGGCCGGGCGAACTGCTCGGGTCCCAGGCCGCGTACGGCCTCTCGTACGTTCCCGAACTGGGCGAGGACGGCTGTTCGGGTCCTGGCGGGGTCGTAGCTGCGCGCGCGCTTCTTGGCCGGTGGCATGGCGGTGAGCCTATGCCTTCACCCCGTGGCCCTTCAGGCCGTTTTCGACCAGGGCGAGCGCGTGGCCGGGGAAGCCCCGGCCACGCGGAAAGGGCCCCGCCCGGTGTCCCGGGCGGGGCCCTCACAGGCGTACGGCGGACTACTTCAGCAGCGCCGGGATGGTGTCCTCGTGCGCCGTGCGCAGCTCCTCCAGGGTGAGTGTGAACTCGCCCTGCACCTCCACCGTGTCACCGTCCACGACGCCGATGCGGGTGACCGGCAGGCCGCGGGCACCGCACATGTCGTTGAAGCGGACCTCCTCCGAGCGCGGCACGGCGACGACCGCGCGGCCGGCCGACTCGGAGAACAGGAAGGTGAAGGCGTCCAGGCCGTCCGGGACGACCAGACGGGCGCCCTTGCCGCCCAGCAGGGCGGACTCGACCACGGCCTGGACCAGACCGCCGTCGGACAGGTCGTGCGCGGAGTCGACCATGCCGTCGCGGGAGGCGGAGATCAGGATCTCGGCCAGCAGCCGCTCCCGCTCCAGGTCGACCTTCGGAGGCAGGCCGCCGAGGTGGTCGTGGACCACCTGGGACCAGGCGGAGCCGCCGAACTCCTCGCGGGTGTCACCGAGGAGGTAGAGCAGCTGGCCCTCCTCCTGGAAGGCGACCGGGGTGCGGCGGGCCACGTCGTCGATCACGCCGAGGACGGCGACGACCGGGGTCGGGTGGATCGCCGCCTCGCCCGTCTGGTTGTAGAGCGAGACGTTGCCGCCGGTCACCGGGGTGCCCAGCTGCTGACAGCCGTCGGCCAGACCGCGCACGGCCTCCGCGAACTGCCACATCACCGCCGGGTCCTCGGGCGAGCCGAAGTTCAGGCAGTCGGAGACCGCGAGGGGCTTGGCACCCGTGGTGGCGACGTTGCGGTACGCCTCCGCCAGGGCCAGCTGGGCGCCCGTGTACGGGTCCAGCTTGGCGTAGCGGCCGTTGCCGTCCGTGGCGATGGCGACGCCGAGGCCGGTCTCCTCGTCCACGCGGATCATGCCGGAGTCCTCCGGCTGGGCGAGGACGGTGTTGCCCTGCACGAAGTGGTCGTACTGGGAGGTGATCCACTTCTTGGAGGCCTGGTTCGGGGAGGCGATCAGCTTCAGGACCTGGTCCTTCAGCTCCTCGCCCGTCTCCGGACGCGGCAGCTTGCCCGCGTCGTCGGCCTGGAGGGCGTCCTGCCACTCGGGGCGGGCGTACGGGCGCTCGTAGACCGGTCCCTCGTGCGCCACCGTGCGCGGGTTCACGTCGACGATCTTCTCGCCGTGCCAGAAGATCTCCAGCCGGTCGCCGTCGGTGACCTCACCGATGACGGTGGCGATGACGTCCCACTTCTCGCAGATCTCCAGGAAGCGGTCGACCTTCTCCGGCTCCACGACCGCGCACATGCGTTCCTGCGACTCGCTCATGAGGATCTCCTCGGGCGAGAGCGTGGAGTCGCGCAGCGGGACGTCGTCCAGGGTCACGCGCATGCCGCCGGAGCCGTTCGAGGCCAGCTCGGAGGTGGCGCAGGACAGACCGGCGGCACCGAGGTCCTGGATGCCGACGACCAGCTTCTCCTGGAACGCCTCCAGGGTGCACTCGATGAGGAGCTTCTCCTGGAAGGGGTCGCCGACCTGGACCGCGGGGCGCTTCGAGGGCTTGGCGTCGTCGAAGGTCTCCGAGGCGAGGATCGAGGCGCCGCCGATGCCGTCGCCGCCCGTGCGGGCGCCGTACAGGATGACCTTGTTGCCCGCGCCGGAGGCCTTGGCGAGGTGGATGTCCTCGTGCCGCATCACACCGATGGCACCGGCGTTGACCAGCGGGTTGCCCTGGTAGCAGGCGTCGAAGACGACCTCGCCGCCGATGTTGGGCAGGCCCAGGCAGTTGCCGTAGCCGCCGATGCCGGCGACGACGCCCGGCAGGACGCGCTTGGTGTCCGGGTGGTCGGCCGCGCCGAAGCGCAGCGGGTCCACGACCGCGACCGGGCGGGCGCCCATCGCGATGATGTCGCGGACGATGCCGCCGACGCCCGTGGCCGCGCCCTGGTAGGGCTCGACGTACGACGGGTGGTTGTGCGACTCGACCTTGAAGGTGACCGCGTAGCCCTGGCCGACGTCCACCACACCGGCGTTCTCACCGATGCCGACGAGCATGGCGTCGTTCTCGGGCGCCTTCTCACCGAACTGGCGCAGGTGGACCTTGGAGGACTTGTACGAGCAGTGCTCCGACCACATGACCGAGTACATGGCGAGCTCGGCACCGGTCGGGCGGCGGCCGAGGATCTCCACCACCCGCTCGTACTCGTCCTTCTTCAGACCGAGTTCGGCCCAGGGCAGCTCGACGTCGGGGGTCGCGGCCGCGTGCTCGACCGTGTCCAGAGGCGTCCGGCTCATGCGTTGACCAGCTTCTTGAGGATCGAGGTGAAGAACGGGAGCCCGTCGGTACGGCCCGTACCGATCAGCGGCTCTACGGCGTGCTCCGGATGCGGCATGAGGCCGACGACGTTGCCCGCCTCGTTGGTGATGCCGGCGATGTCCCGCAGCGAGCCGTTCGGGTTGCCGTATCCATCAGCGGCTTCGCCGCGGACCAGGTACCGGAAGGCGACGCGGCCCTCCGCCTCCAGCTTGTCGAGCGTGTACTCGTCGGCGACGTACCGGCCGTCCATGTTCTTCAGCGGGATGTGGATCTCCTGGCCCTGGCGGTAGTCGCCGGTCCAGGAGGTCTCCGCGTTCTCCACCCGCAGCTTCTGGTCGCGGCAGATGAAGTGGAGGTGGTCGTTGCCGAGCATGGCGCCCGGGAGGAGGTGGGCCTCGGTGAGGATCTGGAAGCCGTTGCAGATACCGAGGACCGGCAGACCGGCCTTCGCCTGCTCGACGAGCGGCTCCATCACCGGCGAGAAGCGGGCGATGGCACCGGCGCGCAGATAGTCGCCGTACGAGAAACCTCCGCACAGCACCACGGCGTCGACCTGCTTGAGGTCCTTGTCCTTGTGCCACAGGGCGACCGGTTCGGCGCCCGCGACACGGATCGCGCGCTGGGTGTCCCGGTCGTCCAGACTGCCGGGGAAAGTGACGACGCCAATACGAGCGGTCACTTGGCCGCCTCCGCCACTTCTTCGACCTTGACGACGAAGTCCTCGATCACGGTGTTCGCGAGGAAGGATTCCGCCAGATCATGGATGCGGGCGAGTGCGGCCTCGTCGACCGGCCCGTCAACTTCCAGTTCGAATCGCTTTCCCTGACGTACGTCCGAGATCCCGGTGAAACCCAGGCGCGGCAGCGCACGCTGGACCGCCTGGCCCTGGGGGTCGAGGATCTCCGGCTTGAGCATGACGTCGACTACGACGCGTGCCACTGGCACTCCCGGTGTGTGGTGCTGAGCAGGTTCCTTCAGACTACCCGCACAAAATTTCTACGCGGGTAGAGTTGGAGGAAACTACGTGAGGCGCATCACGATCGGGTGTCGAAGCCGTACCGCCACGAAAAGTTCTGGGAAAGTTCGACGGTCCGCGGCGGCCGCCTATTGTGCTCGGACACGCGGACGGATTTAGTCGGGCTTCACTTTGCATTGCCGGGCACTGTACAAATGAATTGGCAATAGCCGATACTCGGCACGTCATCGCCGTGAGCTGTATCGACGTGCCGCACGAAGGGACCGATATTCGTGGCGCAAAAGGTCGTGGTCACTCTCTTTGACGACATCGACGGCTCGGAAGCGGCGGAAACGATCGCCTTCGGACTCGACGGCAAGTCGTACGAGATCGACCTGAACGAAACCAACGCCAAGAAACTGCGCAAGGCGCTCGCGCCGTTCGTGGAGGCCGGCCGCAAGCGCTCGCGGTCCGGCAAGGCGTACAAGCAGACGGAGGTCGCCCCCGACCCGGCGGCCGTCCGCGCCTGGGCCCAGGCCAACAAGATGGACGTCCCCGCCCGTGGACGCATCCCGAAGAAGGTCTACGAGGCGTTCAGCGCCGCGCAGTGAGCCCGCGAAGGGGCGAGTCCTCAGGGTCCGTCAGCGGGCCCTGAGGGCCGTGCACTTCGCGGCACCGGGCCGAGCGGGGGAGCCGACTTGCGCAACCCCCCTGCTGATCAGCTAATGTCTGCAGCACGCCGAGGGGCGAGGCCGAAAGGCCGGATCCCGAGGACCATGCGGGTGTAGTTCAGTAGTAGAACATCCCCCTTCCAGGGGGAAGGCGCAGTGTGCGATTCCTGTCACCCGCTCTGACATCGGTCACCGACCACTCTTGTGGATCAGGTAGGCTGGTGTTCGCACCGATCGGTGGGAGCCGGTCGGGGGCAGTGCGGACGTAGCTCAGTTGGTAGAGCGCAACCTTGCCAAGGTTGAGGTCGCGAGTTCGAGCCTCGTCGTCCGCTCAGGAAAAAGACCCCGGTCCACTGGACCGGGGTCTTTTCGTTGTCCCCGCTCGTCTGACATTTGTCATGCCGGACGATGACATCGCGCACTGCCGGCCCGGCCCGCACGCCGGGACGCTGGCTTCATGCACTACGACGAACACGAACACGTGATTGAGGTCACCGATCTCAGGCGCGTCTACGGGGGCGCGTTCGAGGCCGTGCGTGGAATCAGCTTCTCCGTGGCCCGCGGGGAGATCTTCGCGCTGCTCGGCACCAACGGGGCGGGCAAGACCTCGACGGTCGAACTGCTGGAGGGCCTCGCCGCACCCGCCGGGGGGCAGGTCCGCATCCTCGGCCACGATCCCCACCGGGAGCGGGCGGCCGTACGGCCCAGGACCGGCGTGATGCTCCAGGAGGGCGGCTTCCCGGCCGAGCTCACCGTCGCCGAGACCGCCCGGATGTGGGCGGGGTGCACGAGCGGGGCGCGGCCGCCGGCCGAGGTCCTGGGGCCGGTGGGACTGGCGGACAAGGCCGACGTCCGGGTCAAGCAGCTCTCCGGTGGTGAGCGGCGCCGGCTCGACCTGGCGCTCGCCCTGCTCGGCGACCCCGAGGTGCTCTTCCTGGACGAGCCGACGACCGGGCTCGACGCGGAAGGCCGCCGCGGCACCTGGGAGTTGGTACGCGCCCTGCGCGACGTGGGCACGACCGTACTGCTCACCACGCACTACCTGGAGGAGGCCGAGGGCCTCGCCGACCGGCTCGCCATCCTGCACGAGGGCCGGATCGCCGTCTCCGGAACCCCGGCCGAGGTCACCGCCGGCCGGCCCTCCCGGATGGCCTTCGAACTGCCCGACGGCTACTTCCTCGGCGACCTGCCGCCGCTGGCCGACCTCGGTGTCTGCGACCACGAGAGCGACGGAAGAGTCGTACGGCTGCGGACGACCCAACTGCAGCGCACCGCGGCCGCGGTGCTGGGCTGGGCCGAACGGACGGGCGTCGAACTGCGCGGCCTCGACGTGCGGTCCGCCTCGCTGGAGGAGGCGTTCCTCGGGATCGCGAGCGAACACGCACGGGAGACGGCGACATGAGCGGCCCGGGGGCGCACACGAGGGGACACGGTGCGAGCGGGACCGGAGCGCGGGTTTCGTCCGGAGCGCGGTTGTCGTCCGGAGCGCGCGCCGGGGCCGGAGTCGGTGACGGGCTCCGGGGCAGGGACGGGGCCGGAGTCGGTGACGGGCTCCGGGGCAGGGACGGGGCCGGAGTCGGTGACGGGCTCCGGGGCAGGGACGGGGCCGGAGTCGGTGACCAGGCCGAAATCCGTGACCGGGTCAGGGAGCGGGCCGGGGTCGAAGCCGGGGGTGGAGTCGGAGACAGGGGCGGGAGCGAAATCGGTGACGGGGTTGGAGACAGGGACCAGGCCGAGAACGGTGACCGGGCCGAAGACAGAAACCAGGCCGAGAACGGTGACCGGGCCGAAGACACGAACCAGGCCGAGAACGGTGACCGGGTCGGGGTCGAAGTCCGTTGCGGGGGCGGCATGAAGACGGAGGGATGCGGCGTGAGTGGTGTCCGGGTGGCGGGGCGGGTCGGCGCGCGGAGCGGTGACCGGACGACGACGGGCCGGCGGCTGCGGGCACTGGCCCGCGCCGAACTCGCCCTCCTCGGCCGCAACCGCGGAGTCGTGTTCACCGCGCTGACCGTGCCGCTGCTGCTGCCGTTCAGCGTGCGGCCGGCCGTCGACCAGCTCGATCTGGAGAAGCGGGGGCTGAGCGTCGGCACCACCCTGCTGACGGCCGCGGTCGGCTTCTCCTTCCTCTTCGCCGTCTACACCTCCCTGGTCAACGTCTACGTGGCCCGCCGCGAGGAACTCGTCCTGAAGCGGCTGCGCACCGGGGAGCTCTCCGACGCCGAGATCCTCACCGGCACCGCCCTGCCCGCCGTCGGCATCGGCCTGGCCCAGGCACTGCTGCTGTGCGCCGGGTGCGCGGTCCTGCTGCACACCGGCGCGCCCAGGGCGCCGTACCTGATCCTGCCGGGGCTGGTGGCCGGGTACCTGGTCAGTGCCGCGCTCGCCGCGCTCACCGCGTCCTTCACCAGGACCGTGGAGAGCGGCCAGGTCACCGCGCTGCCGATGGTGTTCCTGTCGATGATCGGCTCCGGGCTCATGATCCCCACGGAGGTCATGCCGGACGGTCTGGCCTCCGCGTGCGAACTGCTCCCGCTGTCCCCGGCGATCCGGCTGGTCCACGGTGGCTGGACCGGTCAGTTGAGCGCGCACGACGCGTTCGGCGCCCTCCTGACGGCGTTGGCCTGGGCCGTCCTCGCGGTGTTTGCTGTAGGACGGTGGTTCCGGTGGGAGCCGCGGCGCTGACAGCGGGCGCGGCACCGGGACGGCGAGTGACGGGGGACGGGGGGACGGGGATGACCGGGCCGTACGGCTGGTGGAGGCGCAAGACCACTCCGGCGAAGGTCGAGACGTACACACGCTGGTCGTTCCACTTCTTCATCGCGGTGGAGGTCCTCGGCGTGGGCCTGCCCGTGGTCGGGCACGTGCCGCCGGGGCTCGCGGGCCGGCTGGTCGCCATGGTCGCCGTGCACGCGGTGGCGGTCGCGGTGACCGCCTCCCTGGCCCTGGACTGGACGCGGGGCCGGCGCGCCCAGCCGATGGGGGCGCTGTGCGCGCTCGCCGCCCTCACCGTGGTCCTGGCGGTGACCGCGCTCCTGCCGCACCGGTACGGACCGGCCGGCACGGGCGCCGGGACCGCCGTCGGCACGGTCTACGGTGGGCTGTTCTGCTGGGGCGGGGGCATGCAGGCGCTCGGTCTGCGCAGCCGGCGGCGGACGTTCGCGGTCGTCTCCGGGTTCGCCTGCGGCGCCGCGCTGATCGCGGTGCCGCTGGGCGTGCCCTGGCCCCTCGCGGTGGTCACCGGCCTCATGGTGTTCCTTGGGGGCGGGTTCCTCGCCCTCACCTGCATCTTCTCCCTCTGGCTGCTCAACTGCGTGTACGAGCTGGACGAGGCGCGGGAGACCCGGGCCCGGCTCGCCGTCGCCGAGGAGCGGCTGCGGTTCGGGCGGGACATGCACGACGTGCTGGGGCGGAACCTGTCGGTGATCTCGCTCAAGAGCGAGCTGGCCGTGCAACTGGCCCGGCGGGGACGGCCGGAGGCCGTGGAGCAGATGATCGAGGTGCAGCGCATCGCGCAGGAGTCCCAGCGGGAGGTACGGGCCGTCGTACGCGGCTACCGCGAGGCCGATCTCGGGGCCGAACTCTCCGGTGCGCAAGGGGTGTTGTCCGCCGCCGGAATCGACTGCGAGGTGCGTGCGGAGACGGCGGGGCTGCCCGCGGACGTGCAGTCCGCGCTCGGCTGGGTGGTGCGTGAGGCGACCACCAACGTGCTGCGGCACGGGGACGCGAGCCGGTGCCGGGTGGCGCTGCGGACGCTGGAGGGACGTGCGGTGCTGACGGTGGAGAACGACGGGCTGTCCGCGGCCCCCGACGGGGGCGGGGGTTCCGGGCTCGCCGGGCTGCGGGAGCGGCTGGCGGCCGTCGGCGGGACCTTGGAGGCCGGGCCGGTGCCCGGAGAACGGTTCCTGGTGGTGGCCGAGGTGCCACTGAGGCAGGAAGTGAGTGGAGTCACATCGTGAGTACTGTGGTACGGCTGTTGCTTGCCGACGACGAGCATCTGATCCGGGGCGCGCTGGCCGCGCTGCTGTCGCTGGAGGACGATCTCCTCGTCGTCGCGGAGGCGGCCGGCGGCCCCGAGGCGTTGGCGATGGCGCGGGCCCATGAACCCGATGTGGCCGTGCTCGATCTCCAGATGCCGGGCGCCGACGGTGTGAAGGTCGCCACATCCCTGCGCGCCGAACTGCCGGACTGCCAGGTGCTGATCGTCACCGGACACGGGCGGCCCGGCCACCTGAAACGGGCGCTCGCGGCCGGTGTGCGCGGGTTCGTCCCGAAGACGGTCAGCGCGCAGCGGCTCGCCGAGATCATCCGGACCGTGCATGCCGGGAACCGCTACGTGGACCCCGAGTTGGCCGCCGACGCGATCTCCGCCGGGGACTCCCCGCTGACGGCGCGGGAGGCCGAGGTGCTGGAGCTGGCGGCCGACGGCGCGCCGGTCACGGAGATCGCCGAGCGGGCCGCGCTGTCGCCGGGGACCGTGCGGAACTACCTCTCCTCGGCCGTCACGAAACTGGGGGCGGAGAACCGTCATACGGCGGTGCGTCTCGCACGGGAGCGAGGTTGGGTATAGTTGCTCTCGCGCCACGGCGCAGTGCGGACGTAGCTCAGTTGGTAGAGCGCAACCTTGCCAAGGTTGAGGTCGCGAGTTCGAGCCTCGTCGTCCGCTCCAGCAAGGCCCCCGGGAGACCGGGGGCCTTTTGCGTTGCCCCCGGTCTCCCGGGGGCGGGGCGGGTCAGCGCCAGCCGACACCCGTCAGGCGCTCGTACGCCTCCACGTACTTCTGCCGGGTCGCCTCCACGACCTCCTGCGGCAGCGGCGGCGGGGGCTGCTCGCTCGTGCGGTCCCAGCCGGAGGCGGCGGAGGTCAGCCAGTTCCGGACGAACTGCTTGTCGTACGACGGCTGCGCGCGGCCCGGCTGCCACTGGTCGGCCGGCCAGAAGCGGGAGGAGTCCGGGGTGAGGACCTCGTCGGCGAGCACGAGCGCGTCGCCGTCGAAGCCGAACTCGAACTTGGTGTCGGCCAGGATGATCCCCCGGTCCCGGGCGATGTCACGGGCCCGCGAGTACACGGCGAGCGTGGCCTGGCGCAGCTGGGCGGCGGTCTCGGCGCCGACCTGGCGGGCGACCTCCTCGTAGGAGACGTTCTCGTCGTGCTCGCCGACCTCGGCCTTGGTGGCCGGGGTGAAGATCGGGGCGGGCAGCTCCGAGCCGTCGACCAGTCCTTCGGGGAGGGCCAGGCCGCAGACCGTACGGGACTCGTTGTACTCGAGCAGGCCGGAGCCGGTGAGGTAGCCGCGGGCCACGCACTCCACCGGGACCATCTTCAGCGACTTGCAGATCAGCGTGCGGCCCGCCCAGTCGGCCGGGGCGCCCGCGGGCAGTTCGGTGCTGATCACGTGGTGGGGGGCCAGGTCGCGCAGCTGGTCGAACCACCACAGGGAGAGCTGGGTGAGGACGCGGCCCTTGTCGGGGATCTCGGTGGGCAGCACCCAGTCGTAGGCGGACATGCGGTCGCTGGCGACCATCACGAGGTCGCCCGCCTCGTTCTGGTACAGCTCGCGCACCTTTCCGGTGTGCAGGTGCACCAGGCCCGGAACCTGGATCGGCTCGGGCTTTTCTACGAATCCGG
Organism: Streptomyces sp. NPDC051133; assembly: GCF_040682635.1. Taxonomy (NCBI): domain Bacteria; kingdom Bacillati; phylum Actinomycetota; class Actinomycetes; order Kitasatosporales; family Streptomycetaceae; genus Streptomyces; species Streptomyces sp. NPDC051133. The sequence goes on along the minus strand of NZ_JBFBBK010000018.1, from coordinate 6,933 downwards.
ACACGGTTCCTCCCCGTGGTTCTGTCCAAGTGCCTCGATTCTCCCTTATGCGGGCGAACGGTTTCGGCCAGGGGGTCGCCGGACGCTTCCAGGGCGGTCGGCGGGGGCGCCGGACGCTGCCGGAGGGTCAGTCGCGTTTGCAGATGCGGTCCAGCAGGTTCGCGGTGGCGCGCTGGATCCTGGGGTCCACGTGGCCGGGGCGGTCCAGGGCCGGGGACCAGGCGAAGGTGCCGGAGGCGAACACCCAGGCGCCGGAGGGGGCGCGGTACAGGGAGGTCTCCTGGTGGCGCTGGACGCCGTCGTTGTCGGTGTAGGGGGAGTGGGCGAGCAGGATGCGCTCGTCGTGGTCCGGCAGGGCGGTGCGCGGGAAGTACCGGTCGGCCTCGCCGGCCACCAGGCCCTCGATCTCGTCGCCCTCGTGCGCGCCGGTCGCCTCCCACAGCCAGTGGCCTGCGTTGCGGACGATCAGCGGGTGCGGCTCGGGGACGCGGCCCGCGTACTGGATGCCGACCAGCTGCTGTTCGGGCCGGTCGATCTCCCGCCACAGCACCGGCTTTCCGGGGCCCTTGCGCTTGCGGCAGGTCAGCAGCCGGTCGGGCACCCCGGACGGGGACGGGCCCAGCTCGACCTGCCAGTACATGGTGTTGGCGGAGAGGAAGACCAGCGAGGTGCCACGGTCTCGGGCCTCCTCGACGGCCCGGCGCATCGGCACCGTCCAGTACTCGTCGTGGCCGGGGAAGACCAGGCCCCGGTAGCGGGCGGGGTCGACGCGGCCGGCGTGCAGGTCGCGGGCGTCGGCGTAGGCGAGGTCGTAGCCGTAGCGCTCGGCCCAGCGGATGAAGTCGTAGGCGTGGCCCACGTGGAGCGGGAGGCCCGCGCCGGCGTAGGGGCGGTCGAAGGAGACCGTGGTCGCCGCGTCGGCCTCGCCCAGCAGGCCGCCCTTCTCGTCCCAGGCGTGGTAGAGGCTGGCGCCGGTGCGGCCGTCCTCCGGGTACAGGTTGTACGCCTGCCAGGTGATGTCCGGCAGCAGCAGGAGCAGGTCGGCGGGGTGATCGTCGCGGACCGTGAACGGCACGTGGGAGCGGTAGCCGTCGGAGGTGGTCAGGACGGCCACGTAGGCGCCGATGCTCCAGTGGGAGGGCACCTGGAGGCGCCAGGACAGCCACCAGTGGTGACAGGAGACCGTGCGGTCGGCGGCCAGCGGCGCGGGCTGCACGATGCCGGACAGCCGGGGGCTGGTGGTGATCTTGGACGCGCCGTCACCGCCGTAGTGGCCGATCCGGTAGATGTCGACGCTGAACTCCTGGGGCCGCTCGACCGTGATGTGGAAGTCGATCGCCTCGCCGGGCGTGACCGCGCCGGAGGAGGTGAAGCCCTTGATCTGGCGGTGCACGTCGTCGGCCGAGCGGGGGCCGGGACCGGACGAGCGGGGGGCCGGGACGCGCGGGTTCTCCCCGGTCGGCTGCGGCTGGCTCGGGTCCACGTACCAGGGCACGACGTGACCGGTGTCGTCGAAATAGGTCTCACTGCCGCGCAGCCAGGGCACCGGGCCCTGACCGAAGGGGTCCGTGACGGCGTGCGCGAGCGCTCCGGACTCCCAGCGGCGGATGTGGTCCGAGGCCATGGTCGCTCCCCTCCCTCATGCCCCCGTGCGCTGTCTCGGTGGTGCTGGTCTGCTGGTCTGCTGGTCTGCCTTGGGCTGGCCGTGCGCGTTGTGCTCGGCCGGGCTGTCGTATGTCGCAAGCCTTTGCCAAAGGCGTGGTCGGTCCCAGCACATCACATAACGCACGGGCTCGGTCACTAGTCGTTGCGAATTGACCTGAAGTGGAAGTCCCTTCTCCGTTACGACGGGGGCGGTGGTGGCGTACGGCTGCGGGTACGGGCCGCCCGGGTACGAGGGGGAGCGGGGGTCAGACGAGCCGTACGGGCTTCTCGGGGCGTATCCCGGACGCGGCCAGCCAGTCGCGCAGCGGGCCCGGGTCTCCCTCCTCGATCAGGCTGCGGACCTTGGGCGCCAGATCGGCGGCCCGCTCACCGTCCAGCAGCAGGGAGGGGCCGTCCAGCCAGTCCAGGGCGGGGACCGCGCCGGCGGTGTCCACGGCCGCGCAGCACACCATCGCCGTGACGTGGTCGGCGAGCAGATCGCGGCCGGTGCGCGGGGGTTGGAGCGGGAACAGCGGCAGTCCGCCGTCGTCCCACAGCGCGCTCTCGGGACACCGCCCGGCAGCGGACGCCCCTCGCGGCACGGCAGCCTCCTCACGGGCCAACTGTGCACTGAGCCCGGCGGCGAGAACAGCGCTGCGCTCGGTACCGGGGTCGGTGTCGTCGTCGGGGTGGAGGGCTGTCGTTTCCGTGGAGGGGGTGGCCGATTCACCGGGCCCGGCGGCGGCCACGGGCCCGGCGGGGGCGAGGGTGTCCTGTGCGGCGACCACGGGCCCGGCGGGGGCGGCGGCTTCCTCTACGGCTCCGGCCTCGGTCGGGGGCTGCTGGGGGCCGGGGGCGCCGGGGGCGGGCGTGGACGTCTCGGCGGCGCCGGGCTCGATGGCCTCAGTGGGTGCCGACTCGCCGCTCAAGCCCGTACGGACTGTCTCCTTGGCCGTCCCGGACTCGGCGAGCGGGCCGGGGCCGGCGGGCTCCCTCATCGGACCGGACTCGGCAGCGGGGCCGGGAGCGACGCTCTCCCCCACGATCCCGGACTCGGCGAAACCGCCGGGGGCCGTCACTCCGGCGGACCTCTGCTCGGCAGCCAGGCCGGGAGCGCCGGGCTCACGCATGCGCCCGGACTCGGCGAAACCGCCGGGAGCGGACTCACCGATGAGACCAGGCTCCGCAAAACGGCCGGGATCGGCGGACTCAGCGATGGGACCAGGCTGGGCAGCCGGCCCGGGATCGGCGGACTCGTCCATGCGCCCGGACTCGGCGAAACGGCCGGGAGCGGACTCACCGATGAGACCAGGCTCCGCAAAACGGCCGGGATCGGCGGACTCGGCGATGGGACCAGGCTGGGCAGCCGGCCCGGGATCGGCGGACTCGTCCATGCGCCCGGACTCGGCGAAACCGCCGGAGGCGGACTCGGCGATGGGACCGGGCTCCGAGAAACGGACGGGATCGGCGCTCTCACCCACCACCCCGGACCCGGTGAAACCGCCGGGGGCCGTCTCTCCGACCGGGCTGGGCTCGGCGGAGCCGGGGGCCGTCCCCGTGGTGAGGTCGGGGCTCGTGGGGAGTTCGGTGTCCGAGGGGTGGAGCAGGGGCGTGGCGGGGGTCGGTTCGGTGAGGTGGTCCAGGACCCGGGAGAGGGTGGGACCGCCGGGGTCCGGGGTGGCGGGGTCGAGGGACGGGCGGACGCCCAGGGAGTCCAGGACCCGGTGCAGGCGGGCCGCGTCGGCGCGCCATGTGCGGTCCACGACCTCCTCCGGATACGCCTGCCACTCCACCGGGGCCCAGTCGGGGCCGGTCTCGGCGGGGCCGCCGTGGAAGAGGCGGGCGGCGAGGAGGGAGGTGGCCTCGTCGATCGCGCCGGGCTCCTCCAGCAGGTCGCAGGCGGGACGCTCACCGAGGCGGGAGGCGAACCCCTCGGCCAGCCGGTCGCGCCGGGACAGCTCCGTCAGTGCCGCGACCACGCCCGCGTCCAGCCGGGACGGCCAGCGGCCCATGCGCCAGGCGGGCAGCGCCACCCGGGTCAGCAGCCGGTCCCAGCCGGCGTAGGCGAGGCCCACCTGCTCCTGGGCGACGATCCTGAGGCCGTAGTCCACGGCCTGCGCCCGCTCGGCCGCCGCCGCGGCAACGCCCCGCTCCATCTGCGTCGCGTGCTCGCGGCAGCCGCGGAGCAGCAGCCGGGCCACCCAGCCGAGCACCGCGCACACCCCTCGGGTCGCCGGACAGCGGCCCGGCGTCGCGGCCACGGCCACCGCCGCGTCCAGTCCGCGCACGAAGCGGCGGGCGGCGGCTATGTCGGGGTGTGCCGAGGGGCCCGTACCCGCGATGACCGGGGCGAGGACCGCCCGCAGCTCGCCCACCCGCATCCACCACAGGAACGGGGAGCCGATGACCAGGACCGGCGCGAGGGGCGCGCGGCGGTGGCCCGGGCCGGCTATCTCGTCCGCCGCCGGGCGCGGGGGCGGGCCGTGGGCCGAATGGGCGCGGTCCTCCAGCCAGCTGTCGCAGTCCGGGGTGAGCGCTATCGCCGAGGGGGCCGGCACGTCGAGGCGGTCGGCGAGGTCGCGCACCATCCGGTACAGGTCCGGGGCGGACTCCTCGGCCACCGGCACCGTCGGGCTCACGGCGGGACGGGCCCGCGCCACGACCAGCGCGATGCCGGCGGCGGCCAGCAGCACCAGCACGGCGAGCACACAGACGACCCAGCGGACGGTGTCCCAGCCCGGGCCGGTGAGATGACCGGTGGCACCCCCGGTCAGCAGGATCACCGCGGCACCCGCGGGCAGCAGGGCCACGGCCAGCGCCCGGCCCCGCACCCGCAGCACGGCGAGGGCGCGGGAGCGCGCCGCCTGCGCGCCCATCTCCACACCGATTCCGGTCACGAGCCGACCTCACCCCCTCCCCGTCGATTGCCGTGCTGTCCTGGTGTTGCTCACTCCCCCACTGTGGCACCCGCCACCGACATCGCAATGCCGGTGGGCCAAGTGCCGGAACACTTGCGCGGCACCCTAGTTGGGGCCCCGGCCCCCGTCATCCATATGGGCGATTGCTCACTCGATGGAATGGCGTTGGTCAGAGCTGGGTGACAGACAGCAAAGATCGGGCCCCGGATTCCGGTCCGGGGCCCGATCAGGTCGAGAATGCGCCGCTGAGGCCGTCGGGACGCTACGCCTGCGCCGCCTTCGCCGCGATGTCCGTGCGGTGCTGGGAGCCGTCCAGGCGGACACGGTCCACCGCCCGGTACGCCCGCTCGCGCGCCTGTGCCAGGTCCACGCCGACGGCCGTGACGGACAGCACCCGGCCGCCCGCGCTGACGACCGCGTCGCCGTCCCGCCGGGTCCCGGCGTGCAGCACGTACGCGTGCGGGGCGTCCTCGGCGGTCACCTCGTCCAGGCCGGTGATCGGGTCGCCCGTGCGAGGGGTGCCCGGGTAGTTGTGCGAGGCGACGACGACGGTGACGGCCGCCTCCTCGCTCCAGCGCAGGGGCGCCAGGTCGGCGAGGTTGCCGGTCGCGGCGGCCATGAGGAGACCGGCCAGCGGCGTCTGCAGCCGGGCCAGCACGACCTGGGTCTCGGGGTCGCCGAAGCGGGCGTTGAACTCGATCACCCGCACTCCGCGCGAGGTGATCGCGAGCCCGGCGTAGAGCAGGCCGGAGAACGGGGTGCCGCGGCGGCGCAGCTCGTCCACCGTCGGCTGCAGCACCGTCTGCAGCACCTCGTCGACCAGCTTGGGGTCGGCCCACGGCAGCGGCGAGTACGCGCCCATGCCACCGGTGTTCGGGCCCTCGTCGCCGTCCAGGGCGCGCTTGAAGTCCTGGGCGGGCTGGAGCGGGACGACCGTCTCGCCGTCGGTGACGGCGAACAGGGAGACCTCGGGGCCGTCGAGGAACTCCTCGATGACCACCCGTTCGCAGGCGGCGGCGTGCGCCTTGGCGGCCTCGACGTCCTCGGTGACGACCACGCCCTTGCCCGCGGCCAGCCCGTCGTCCTTGACGACGTAGGGGGCGCCGAAGGCGTCCAGGGCCTCGGCGACCTCCTCGGCCGTCGTGCAGACGTAGGAGCGGGCGGTCGGCACCGCGGCCGCCGCCATGACGTCCTTGGCGAAGGCCTTGGACCCCTCCAGCCGGGCGGCCTCCCCGGACGGGCCGAAGACCGGGATGCCGGCCGCGCGCACGGCGTCGGCCACGCCGGCGACCAGCGGGGCCTCCGGGCCTACGACGACCAGCTCGGCGCCGAGGCGGCCGGCCAGCTCGGAGACCGCCGCGCCGTCGAGCGCGTCGACCTGGTGCAGCTCGGCGACCTCGGCGATGCCGGCGTTGCCGGGGGCGCAGTACAGCGCGGTGACGTCGGGGTCGAGGGACAGGGAGCGGCACAGGGCGTGTTCGCGGGCGCCGCTGCCGATGACGAGGACCTTCACGGGGTCAGCCTACTGGCAAGGTCGCCGAAGGTCGGGCGCCGGTGGAGTTGGGGGTTCCTCCAAGAGTGCGGGGCGCGGGCCGCGCCGTACCGGCGCGCCCGGGCGGTCCCTACTCGTTCGAGAACTCCTCCACCACCGTCGCCCCCAGCTCCCGGACGATCAGGTCGTGGCCGGACAGGGCCGACTCGTCCAGGTCCGGATCGTCGTCCTCAGGGGTGTCGTCCTCGGGGGCGACCGGAGCCGGCGGCTCGGGCGCGGCGGGCTGCGGGGCCGGGCGGGCGGGCGCCGCCGAGGCGCCCTGAGGGGCCGTAGACGGCTGCGGGGCCGACGCGGGAGCCGCCGGACGGGCGGCGGACTGGGTGCCGTAGCCACCACCGCCGCCACCGCCGGCGGGCGCACCGCCGTAGCCCGCGCCACCGGAGGACGCGCCGCCGTAGCCGCCTGCGCCGCCGTAGCCCGGCGAGCCGCCCGCGGGCGGGGGCGCGGAGCCGCCGCCGGACGGGTCGATGATCGCCTCGATCTTCCACTGCACGTTGAACTGCTCGGCCAGCGCCTGCCGCAGCACGTCCTCGCTGCCGCTGCCGGCGAAGTTGTCGCGGGCACCGGAGTTGACGAAGCCGAGCTGGAGCGTGGTGCCGTCGAAGCCGGTCACCTGGGCGTTCTGACTGAGCAGGATCCAGGTGAAGCGCCGGCGGTTCTTGACGGCCTCCAGGATGTTCGGCCAGAGCATGCGGGGGTCGAGGCCGCCCGCCGGGGGCGTGAACCAACTCGTCGTCGGTCAGTTCAGGAAGCCTGGACGAGAAGACCGCACGCGAGTAGTCCTCCGTCTGCAGCAGGCCCGGCACATAGAGGATCGCC